>JBHELW010000062.1:0-13558 GCA_046262915.1 Mycobacteriales bacterium
TCCTCGACGGTGACCACTACGTCGTCGGGCACTCGCTGGCCAACATCACCAGCCAGTTCATGCAGGTGGTCGGGTTCGTCGTCGGCGGCGCGATCGTCGCCGCGCTCGGCACCCGCGTGACGCTGCTGCTCGACGCCGCCACCTTCGTCGTATCCGCGCTGCTTGTCGTCGCGGCAGTGCACCCGCGTCCGGCCGCGGCCGCGGGCCGGCCGATGCTGCTGCATGACCTGGCCGAGGGGTCGCGGCAGGTCTTCGGCGACCGGCTGCTGCGCTCGATTCTCATCCTGGCCTGGGCCGGTGCGTCGTTCGCCGTCGTGCCGGAGGGCCTCGCCGTCGCCTACGCGAAGTCGATCGGTCACGGTCCGGTCGCCACCGGCATCCTCACTGCCGCCGGACCCGCCGGCGCGGCGCTCGGGCTCTTCGTCGTCGGTCGGTTCCTGTCGCCACCGCGGCGCCGCGAGCTCATGCTGCCGCTCGCCGCTGCGTCGTTCGTCGCACTGTTGCCGACCGCGCTGCACCCGCCGTTCCTCGTCGCGACCGGGTTGTGGGTGCTGTGCGGTGCCGGCACCGCGTTCCAGCTCGCGGCGAACGCG
Organism: Mycobacteriales bacterium; assembly: GCA_046262915.1. Lineage (GTDB taxonomy): Bacteria > Actinomycetota > Actinomycetes > BP-191 > BP-191 > JBHELW01. Next base: position 594 of record JBHELW010000062.1, read on the forward strand.
ACGTTCGTTGCCGCGGTGCCGGCGTCGATCCGTGGGCGCGCCTTTGGCATCGCGCAGTCGGGGCTGCAGGTCGGCCAAGGCCTGACGATCGCCGGCGCGGGCGCGCTCGCCCTAGTCATGCCGGTCCACATCGTCGTGGCGCTCAGCGGCGTCGTCGGGCTGGTGGCCGTCGCGCTGTTGCGGACACGCTGGCCCTACGCCGAGATGGACGCGGTGCACGCGCCAGGTGACGCGATGACGCCGATCTGGACGGCGCCGTACCTGCTACGTGGTCACCAGCGCGAGCTGCGTGGCCGGCTGCGGCTGCTGCCGACAGGCGGGTCAGGCGGGGGCGGGCACGCGGAGGGCCGGGTCGATCGCCGGTAGCCCGCTCGCGACGCGCTGGACGGCGAAACCGAGCGCCAGCGCGGCAACCCCACCGACCGCGTCGAGGACGAAGTGGTTGGCCGTCGCGACGATGACGAACAGCGTGACGATCGGGTAGGCGAGGCCGAGCAGGCGGACCCACTGCCGCGCCGCCAGCCCGGCGAGCGCGATCGCGCACCACACCGACCACGCGACGTGCATCGACGGCATCGCAGCGAACTGGTTGGAGTGGCTGGCGACGCCCGAAGACCCCCACGAGCCCCAGGTGTGGAACGCGACGACCGTGTCGACGTAGCCGGGCAGCATCCGCGGTGGCGCGAGCGGATAGAGCCAGTAGCCGAACAGCGCGACGATGTTGGCGACGTACAGGCCGCTGCGCAGCGAGCGGTACTGCAGCGGATGCCGGCGGTAGACCCACACGAGCACGCCGATGGTCACGATGAAGTGCGCGGTCGCGTACCAGTAGTTCGACACCTGGGCGAGCCAGTCGACCGCCGCCACGGCATGGTTGACCGAACGCTCCACGGCGATGCCGAGGACGTGCTGGAACCGGTCCAGCTCGCGCGCGCGCGCCAGCGCCAGCTGCTCGTGCGTGGGGACGCCGTTGCGGATCGCGGAGTAGACCCAGTAGCTCGCCAGCACGAAGAGGACCTCTTGCCACCAGCACGGCGGCCGGCGCACGCCGAGGTACTCGCGCAGCTGCGCGCGCCGTGTCTGCCCCCGCGGGGCCCCCTCCGAGTGCACGCAACGATGATGACACGGCGCCTGCGCCCCGCAGCCGTTAACGACGCACGTTCTCGGGGAACGACCACGGTGTCCCTGCCCCGACGAAGGCGATCCGCGTGCAGAGCCTGCGCAACCCCACCGCCGCCGAGCGCCGGTTCCTCGCGCTGACGGTCGCGGCCGGCGTGTTGGGGGCCGGCCTCGCGGTGTACTTCGCCCAAGCCGGACAGACCGCCCTCGCCCAGGCCGCTAGCGACGCCGCCCAGCTCGCGGCGGCCGCGACCGCCGCCGGCGCGTGCTTGGTGCGCTCCCGCCGTGGTGGCGAGGAGGCGCGCGCGTGGCGATGGCTCGGCCGGGCCGCTGGGATCTGGACCGCGGCCGCCCTCGTCTGGTTCGCCTACGGCGTGAGCCGCGGTCACGTCTACCCGTTCCCGTCGGTTGCCGACATCGGGTTCCTCGCCTACGTCGTGCCGGCGATCGTCGGCCTGGCGGCTTTCCCTATGGGCAGCGAGCGCCTCGTTGCCCGCCGCGAGACGATTATCGACGCCGCCGTCATCGCGATGAGCGCGATCTTCATCAGCTGGGCGACGGTCCTCGGGAAGGTTTACCGCGCGTCGGGCGGCGGCGCGGGCGCGCGGCTGGTCGCGCTGAGCTATCCGACCGTCGACCTCGTGATCGTCGCGCTCGTGCTGGCGTTGGGCGTGCGCATGCGCGCGGGTGCGCGGCTGCCGTTCGCCTACCTCGGCGCGGGCCTGCTGCTGCTCGCGATAACGGACAGCGTCTATGTCGCGCGCACGTTCGACCGATTGCCGACGATCGCGACGCCGATCGCGGCCGGCTGGACGGTTGCGTGGTTGCTCGTCGCACTCGCCGCGATCGCGCCGGCGACCGAGCGCACGGCAGTCGTGCGCCGGCTGAACCTGTTCCAAGAGCTGCTGCCCTATGCGCCGGTCGCCGTCGCGATCGTGGTCGCGACCGTTCACCGGGTCGACTTCAGCGGCGACCCGCTCCTCCTCGGCCTCGGCGTCGCGCTGCTCGGCCTGACTGCGGCCCGGCAGGCGCTGCTCACACAGGACCACCTCGCCCTGGCGACTGATCTTGAGCAGATCGTCGAGCGCCGCACCGCCGCGCTCGTCTCGCAGGACCGGTGGTTCGCCTCGCTCGTTCGCAACTCCTCCGACGCGATCAGCGTGATCGGGGCCGGCGGGCAGCTGCGCTGGCAGAGCCCCGCGGTCGAGACGATGCTCGGGCACTGCGCCGAGGAGCTGGCGAAGTCGGACTGGTTCGAGCTCGTCCATCCCGACGACGTCGCGAACGTGCGCCGCGCGATCGTCGCGGCGTCGAGCGAACCACGGCGGACGGGGTTGGTCGAGGCGCGGCTGCTCGACGTAAACGGCACGTCGCACGACGTCGAGATCAAGGTGACGAACCTGCTCGACGACGACAGCGTCGCGGGTCTCGTGCTGAACGTCCGCGAGGTCGCTGAGCGCAAGGCGCTCGAGGAGCGGGTGCGACACCAGGCGTTCCACGACCCGCTCACCGGGCTCGCGAATCGGCTGCTGTTCGCCGACCGCGTGACCCAGGCGCTGGGCCGCGCCCGCCGGACGGGCGCCGACCTCGCCGTGCTCTTCCTCGACCTCGACAACTTCAAGGAGGTCAACGACACGCTCGGGCATGCCGCGGGCGACGCGGTGCTCGTCGCGACGGGCGAGCGGCTGCGCGCCTCCGTGCGGCCCGACGACACCGTCGCGCGTTTTGGCGGTGACGAGTTCGCCGTGCTGCTCGAGGACTACGGCGGCGCCGAGACGCTCGACCGCGTCGCGCAGCGCATCGTCGACACCGTGACCGCCCCCGTCTGTCTCTCCGACGTCGAGATCCCCGTCGGTACGAGCATGGGGATCGTCAGCGCGGGACCCCATGGCACCGTGGACGAGCTGCTGCGCAACGCGGACCTGGCGATGTACGCGGTTAAGGCCTCGGGCAAGGGCGGCTACGCGCACTACGCGCCGCAGATGCACGCCAGTGCGGTCGCGCGCCGCTCGCGGGTCGATGACCTGCGGCGCGCACTCGGCACCGACGAGTTCGTCGTCTTCTTCCAACCCAAGGTGTCGTTGGCCACGAGTGCGGTCGTCGGCTTCGAGGCCCTGGTGCGCTGGGCGCATCCCGAGCGAGGTCTCGTCTCACCGGCGGAGTTCATCGAGCTCGCCGAGGAGACCGGCACGATCGGCGAGCTGGGGGAGATCGTCCTCCGCGAATCCTGCCGTCAGCTGGCGTCGTGGCAACGCACGGTCCCGGGTGCGGCCTCGCTGTCGGTCGCCGTCAACCTCTCGGCACGTCAGCTCGGCCAGCCCGACCTCGTGTCGATGGTCGAACGCGTCTTGCACGAAACAGGACTGGCGGCCGACTCGCTCGAGCTCGAGATCACCGAGACCGCGATCATGGAAGACGTGCAAGCGGTTGTGCCCGTGCTCACCGCACTGAAGGAGCTGGGCGTGTCGCTCGCGATCGACGACTTCGGCACCGGGTACTCGTCGCTCAACTACCTCAAGCGCTTTCCGGTCGACTCGCTGAAGATCGACCGTTCGTTCGTCGCTGGACTGGGTCGCGACCGTCAGGACGCGGCGTTGGTCAGCGCCGTCGTCGCGCTCGCGAAGGCGCTGCGGATGACGTCGGTCGCCGAAGGCGTCGAGACCTTCGAGCAGCTCGTCGACCTCACCGCGCTCGGCTGCGACTACGTCCAGGGGTTCTTCCTCGGCGGTCCGCAGGCAGCGGACCGCGCCATCGAGACAATCAGCGAGTCGCGCGGTGCGCGCGCGGTGCTGCGCGTGCTGGTGTGTGACGACGACCCGGTGACTCGGATGCTCTACCGCGCGTCCTTCGAGGCGAGCGGAGCCACCGTGGCGGAGGCGGTCGACGGCGCGGATGCGCTCGCGCGCGCGGAGTCCTTCCGCCCGGAGCTCGTCACGCTGGACCTGAACATGCCCAAAGTCGACGGCATGACCGCGTTGCGGCAGTTCCGTGCGCTCGTGCCGGACGCGACGGTGATGATCGTCAGTGCGACCACCGCGGCGGAGGTCGTCGAGCAGGGGTTCGACACCGGCGCGGTCGCGTTCTTCGACAAGGACCGCTTCCCGGAACGCATCCCAGCGCTCGTTGCGGAGTACCGCCGCGTCGCGAAGGCGCCGACGAGCGATGTGAGCGTTACCTCGCTGGCGCGCCAGTGAGGAAGTCGATCAGCCCGAGCATGTAGGTCTCCTGGTCGTCGTACATCGAGAGATGGCTCCCGTTCGGGCACCGCAGGTAGCTGCCGCGCGGCAGCAGCCGTGACATCTCCTGCAGGTGCGCGGGGTCCATCGTGTCGTGCGCACCGGCGATGACCAGCGTCGGTACGTCGATGCGGGGCAGGTCCGCGGTGCGGTCCCAGTCGACGAGCTTGCCGGAGGCGCCGAGCTCGCTCGGTCCTTGCATAGGGACGTAGATCGCCTTGTTGATGTGCCCGAACGAGCGCACGACCGGCTCCGGCCACTCGTCTGCCGGCATCCGGAGCACATGGTGCACGTAGTGGTGCTCCATCAGCAGGTCGTCGTAGCGCGCGTTGTCGGTGTCGCCCGCCGCCTCCAGCGCCTTGATCTCCGCGAGGGCGGCCTGGTCGAGCGTCGGCATGATTACGTCGCTGGCGTAGCGGTTGTAGGCCGGGATGTCCGCCATCATGTTGGAGATGACGAGTCCCTTGAGATGCTGCTGGTGCGCGAGCGCGTACTCGATGGCGAGGATGCCGCCCCAGGACTGACCGAGCAGGAAGAAGTTGTCCTTGTCGAGGCCGAGCGCCCGTCGCACCTGCTCGACCTCGTCGACGAACCGGTCGATCTCCCACAGCGCCGGATCGTCCGGCTGGTCGCTATAGGTCGAACCGAGCTGGTCGTAGTAGTAGTACTCGACGCCGGCTGCCGGCAGGTATGAGTCGAACCCCTCGAAGTACTCGTGCGTCGCGCCCGGCCCCCCGTGGAGGAGCAGCAGCTTCGTCGTCGGGTTGTTGCCGACGCGCTTGGTCCACACCCGGAAGTCGCCGCGCGGCGTCGTGATCGGGATCATCCGCACGCCGCCGCTGAGGGCGTCGTCGCGTCCGGAGTAGTCGAGGTATGTCGTCGTGGCCGTCATCTGCTCCCCGGTCGTCGGTCGGTAGGTGGGATCATCGTCCGCCATGGTGCAGCCCGTGCTGCGCGTCGCCTCCGACGCCGACGTCCCGGCGATGACCGAGGTCATGCGCGCGTCCGTCCTCGAGCTGTTCCCGCTGTTCTACGACGAGCGGCAGACGGCGAGCGCGGCGGTGCACATCGCGCACGTCGACCCGATGCTGGTCGCCGACGGTACCTACTTCGTCCACGACGTCGACGGCGAAGTCGTGGGCTGCGGCGGCTGGAGCCGCCGCGGTCGGCTCTACGTCGGCTCCGGTGACCACGAAGGCGACGATCGCCTCCTCGACCCGCGCACGGAGGCCGCGCACATTCGCGCCATGTTCGTCCGCCCCGACTGGACGCGACGCGGGCTCGGCCGGGCCATCCTGCAGGCCGGCCACGACGCGGCTCGAGCCGAGGGCTTCCAGCGCCTCAACCTTGGCGCGACGTTGCCCGGTGTGCCGCTCTACCGCGCGTTCGGCTTCGTGGCCGTTGAGTCCTTCGTTGTGACGATGCCGGACGGCGTGACCGTCGACGGCGTCGCGATGGAACGCGCGATCGACCCCGTCTGACGCGGAGCCGACCAACGGGTCGGACGCTACGCCGCTCGCGGGCGTAACTTCAGCCAGCATGGCGAGCGCGATCGACCCGGATCGGGATCTCGAGCGGGCGCGTGCGGCGTATGCCGACCGAGCGTGGGTCGGCGCGTACGAGGCCTTCGGTCGTGCGGATGCAAGCCGGCCCCTGGCGGCTGCCGATCTCGAGTTGCTCGGGCGGTCCGCCTACATGATCGGGCGCGACGACGACTACATCGCCGCGTTCGAGCGTGCCTACAACGCCTACCTCGACGCCGGCGAGACCCGGTCGGCCGCGCGCTGCAGCTTCTGGATCGGACACAACCTGCTGTTCCGGATGGAACCGGGACGGGCGGGGGGATGGTTCGCCCGCGCGCAGCGTTTGCTCGAGCGGGAGGAGACCGACTGCGTTGAGCGGGGGTACGTCCTCCAAGCCCCGACGATCGAGCAGGAGTTCACCGGCAACTTCGACGGATCGCGTGCGCTTGCGGCCGAGATCGCCGAGATCGGTGAGCGGTTCGGTGACCGAGACCTCGTGGCCATCGGTCTGATGGTGCAGGCGCACGCCCTGATCAGGCTGCGCCAGCGCGGCGACGGCGTTCGTCTCGTGGACGAGGCCCTGGTGGCCGTCACTACGGGCGAGCTCTCCCAGCTCGTCGCGGGAATCGTCTACTGCTACACGATCTCGTTCTGCTACGAGCTGTACGAGCTACGCCGCGCGCGCGAGTGGACCGACGCACTCACGCGTTGGTGCGACGAGCAACCGGAGATGGTTGCGCACAAGGGGCTTTGCCTGGTGCACCGCGCCGCGCTGATGACGCTCGCCGGCACTTGGCAGGAGGCGCTGGACGAGGCGATCCGCGTCGGCCGGCTCTTCACGGAAGGGGTCCTCAACCGGCACGCCCAGGGCGGCGCCGCCTACTGCGAGGGGGAGGTCAACCGCCTCCGCGGTGCCTTTGACGCCGCGGAGGCCGCCTATCGTCGAGCAAGTGATCTCGGGCGCGAGCCGCAGCCGGGCTTGGCGCTGATGCGCTTGGCGCAGGGCAACCACGACGCGGCGGCGGCCGCCATCCGCCGGGCGGTCACGGAGACCACTCGATCGCTGGAACGAGCAGCGCTGCTCCCGGCGTACGTCGAGATCATGCTCGCGACGAACGATCTGGACGCCGCCGCCACGGGCTGCCACGAGCTCGAGCGGCTCGCGCTCGAGGAAGGGAGCGAGACGCTCGCCGCGATGGCCGCGCACGCTCGCGGCGCCGTGGCCGTGGCGGCGGGCGATGCGACAGCCGCTCTGGTTGCGCTGCGCAGCGCGGTTCGTGGATGGCAGGACATGAATGCGCTCTACGAGGCGGCGCGGGCGAGAGTGTTGGTCGGGCTCGCCTGTCGGGCGCTCGGCGATGACGACACCGCTGCTATCGAGTTCGACGGCGCACGTGCCGTCTTCAGCCGACTGCGCGCCGTCCCAGCCATCGCGTGGCTCGACGCGCTGACGGGTGACCGCGCGCGGCCCAGTCACGGGCTCACCGGTCGCGAGCTCGAGGTGCTCCGCCTCATCGCCGCCGGCAAGCGCAACCGGGAGATCGCGGAACGGCTAGTCGTCAGCGAGCACACCATTGGGCGCCACGTGCAGAACATCTTCACGAAGCTGGGCGTATCGTCGCGCACCGCGGCGAGCGCCTTCGCATTCGAGCACGACCTCGTCTCCGCTCACTGAGCGCATGGTGCGAAAGCACCACAGCCCGGACTGCCAGAGATTGGTGGTTCTGGGCGATGCCGCCGGACTGCCGCCTACCTACGGTCATCTCGTCCGCAAGTAGCGAGATGGGGAGGCAGGCATGTACGTCGCCGTGGTGCACAGGTTCGTCAACCCCGAGGTCGCGTTCGCCAGGGGCGAGAAGCTGATCAAGAACGAGGGCGCGCCGGCCGGCGTTCGGGTGCTTCAGTTCTACCCGGCCCGCGACGGATCCGGGGCAACGTGCCTCTGGGAAGCCAACTCGGTCGCCGACGTCAAGCGTTACGCCGACGAGACCCTTGGCGACTCCACAGAGAACACGTGCTGGGAGGTTGACGCCGAGAACGCCTTCACCGAGCGGCCGCTCGGCATCAAGGCGCCCGCCACCGTGAACGCTTAGAAACCAACCCGAGTGGAGGAACGTCATGGGAGACGCACGACAGGTGTTCGACAAGTTCACGGCGGCGATGACGCGAGGAGATATCGACGAGGTGGCGTCGCTGTATGCGGAGGACGCCGTGGCCCTCGCTCCCGACGGAGAGCTGCGGGGGCGCAAGGAGATCGCGGAGTACCTGCGCCCCTTCACCGAGGCGTTCTCCGACTTCCGGTGGGAGCCGCTCCACAGCCACGAGGACGGCAACGCGGCGCTCGACGAGGGCTGGATCTGCGGCGTCCACACGGGCCCGCTTCCGGGCCCCGATGGTCAACCCGTCGCCGCAACCGGCAAATCGATCCGGATCCGTGAGTGTGACGCGGTGACCGTCGAGGGCGGCGTCATCACGAGCCACCGGTTCTACTACGACCAGGTGGAGCTGCTCAGCCAGCTCGGGCTGATGCCGGCCTGAGTCCGCACAAATGACGACGACGTCAGCGTTCGAAGCGGTAGCCCATCCCCGGCTCGGTGATGAGGTGCTTCGGCTGGGATGGGTCAGGCTCGAGCTTGCGGCGTAGCTGCGCCATGTAGACGCGCAGGTAGTTGCTCTGGTTGTCGTAGCCAGGGCCCCACACGTCGTTCAGAAGTTGGCGCTGGGTCAGGAGCTTGCCGGGGTTGCGCGTCAACACCTCCAGCAGGTGCCACTCGGTCGGCGTCAGGCGCACGTCACGGCCGTCCCGAGATGCGCGCTTCGCCGCGAGGTCGACGGTGAAGCTCGCTGTCTGGACGAGCGCCGCCTCCGCCGCGGGCTGTCCGCGGCGGACGGCGGCCCGCAGTCGGGCGAGCAGCTCGTCCATGCCGAACGGCTTGCTGACATAGTCGTCGGCGCCCGCGTCGAGCGCACCCACCTTGTCGGCCTGGTCGCTGCGCACGCTGAGCACCACGACCGGCACATCGGTCCAGCCGCGGAGCCCACGGATGACGTCGACGCCGTCCATGTCGGGCAGTCCCAGGTCCAGCACGATGACGTCCGGGGCACGCTTGGCGGTCACCGCGAGCGCGGACGCGCCGTCGCGCGCGAGCTCGACGTCGTAGCCGTGCGCGCGCAGGTTGATCGACAGGGCGCGCGTGATCTGTGGCTCGTCGTCGACGACCAGCACGGTCGTCACGCGGCAGCCCGCGGCAGGGAGACGACCATCGTCAGCCCGCCGCCGGGAGTTTCCTCGGGCGTTAGCGAGCCGCCCATGACCTCGACGAAGCCGCGGGCGACGGCCAGCCCGAGTCCTACGCCGGAGCCCGATCCACGGTCACCGAGCCGCTGGAACGGCTCGAAGATCCGCTGCCGCGACTCCGCGGGCACGCCGGGCCCGTGGTCGACGACGCGGAGCTCGACGCGATCCGCGCTGGCGGTCGCCGTGACACGGGGAGGCAGGCCGGCGGGTGCGAAGGCGATCGCGTTCGTCACGAGGTTGGCGATCGCGCGCTCGAGCAAGCCGGGGTCGGCGTCGACCTGCGGCAGGGTCTCCGGTACTTCGACTGCGAGGTCGTTCTCTCCGACGAGCCCGGCCACAGCCCCGGGCACGATCTCGTCGAGCCCGACCGGCCGCCGGAGCACGTTCACCGCGCCGGCCTGCAGACGGCTCATGTCGAGAAGGTTGCCGACCAGAGCGTTCAGCCGGTCTGTCGACTCGCTGATCGTCTCGAGCAGCTGCCGCTCGTCGTCGGCGCTCCACTGCACGTCGTGCTGCAGCAGGCTGCTGACAGACGCCTTGATCGATGCGAGTGGCGTCCGCAGGTCGTGGCTGACCGCGCTGAGCAATGCCGTGCGCAACCGGTTCGCCTCCGCGAGCGTCGTCGCGTCGGCGGCCTCGCGCGACAGGCGTCGGCTCTGCACTGCGGCAGCGACCTGCGCGACAAACGCATGCAGCACCCGCCGGTCATGGTCACCCAGCCCCGCGCCACGTAGCTCGACGACCGTGTCGTCGGTGATCCGCAGTCGCGACGTCGCTTCGTCTGCAGTGTCGACCGGCACGCCTGCGCTGGCCTCGACGCGCCACTCCCCGTCGGTCCGGTGGCGGACCGTCACGCCGTCGAGGGCGAACGTGACGAGCACGTGTTGCAAGAGCGCTGGCAGCGCGTCCTTCTCGGCAAGCACAGTGCGTGCCATGGCGGCGAGCGCCTCCGCCTCCGCTTGGCTGCGGCTCGCCTGCGCCTCCCGCCGTTCCGCGAGGTTGACGAGCACGCTCACGGCGCCACCGATGACGAGAAACACCGCGAGGGCGAGCAGGTGGTCACTGCTGGCGATCGACCAGGTGTGGACCGGCGGCGTGAAGTAGTAGTTCACGAGCAAGAACCCGCCGACGGCGCATACACCGGCGGGCAGCGCGCCACCGACCATCGCTGCGGCCACCACGAGCGAGAGAAAGATCAACAGGACGTTCGGCAGCCCCGTCTGCAGCCGCGGCGACGACAGCGCCACGGTCACTGTCGGCAGGCCGGCGAGAGCGACGACGAAGCCGAGCTGCCGGCGACGAGCCGAGATCGCGAGCCGGCCGGGCTGCGGGATGGGCGGCAGGCGCAACGGCCCGGCGTCGCGCGCCTCGCTGCCGCCAGCGATCGCATCGTCCCGCGTGGGTGCAGGGGACGGGCGCAGGTGAAGTTGGCTCATCAACGTGCAGGCTACGGCGTCTTAGCGCGGTTCTAACGCGCGCGCCCGGGTTCTTAACGCCGTCTTAGCGCCGCTTCGGCGTTGAGTTGCGTTGCACAAGTTGCGGCGGACGAGAAGGGCAATGCACGGCGAAGTGGCGACGGCGACTGTTCGCGACGACGCGCTCCCGCGGCTGGTGCCGCCGGCTCCGTTGCCGCTGCGCGCCGGGATCGAGCTACCCGCGGACACCGTCGCCTATCGGTTGAAATGCAAGCTGCTCGGCTCGCCGCTGCACACCGAGGACCTCGACGAGGAGCGCCTCGGGAAGCCGACGGCGCTCGCCGTGTTCGCGTCCGACAACCTGTCGTCGTCGGCGTACGCGACCGAGGAGATCCTGCGGGTCCTGGTGCCGGCTGTCGGCGTGGCGGCGTTCGCGCTTGTGGTGCCCATCACCGTCGCGATGCTCGCGGTGCTAGCGGTCCTGATCCTGTCGTACCGGCAGACGATCCGCGCCTACCCAACGGCCGGCGGCGCGTACATGGTCACGCGCGACAACTTCGGGTTGCTCCCGGCGCAGGTGGCCGGTGTCGCGCTCCTCACGGACTACGTCCTGACGGTCGCGGTGTCGGTTGCGGCCGGAGTTGCGGCGCTGGTTTCAGCACTACCGGGCCTCTCGCCGTACTCGGTGGTGGTGGCCGTCGGGTTCGTGGTTGTCATCGCCTACGGCAACCTGCGCGGTGTCCGAGAGTCGGGCCGCGTGTTTGCGGTGCCGACGTACTTCTTCGTCCTGAATATGTTGATGCTGCTAGGTCTCGGCATGTGGCGGATGGCGAGCGGATCTCTGCCGCTGGCGAACCACGCGCAGACCGGCCTGCAGCATTTCGGGGGGAGCGGCCAGGGCTGGCTCCGCGGCGCTTCGCTCTTCATCGTGCTGCACGCGTTCGCCTCCGGCGGTGCAGCGGTGACCGGTGTCGAGGCGATCTCGAACGGTGTGCCCGCGTTTCGCCGCCCCGACTGGAAGAACGCGCGCGCCACGCTCGTCACGATGGGGGCGCTGCTGGGGACGATGTTCCTCGGCCTGTCGATCCTCGCCGCACACATGAAGGTGGCCCCGTTCGCGCGAGGCACGCCCACCGTGATCTCGCAGATCGGTGCGCTGATCTACGGCGGGACGCCGCTCGGCCACGCGCTCTTCTACTGCCTGCAGGCCGGCACGATGCTGATCCTCGTGCTGGCGGCGAACACCAGCTTCGCCGACTTCCCGCGGCTGGCGAGCTTCCAGGCGGGCGACAACTTCATGCCGCGCCAGCTGACCAAGCGCGGGCACCGTCTCGTCTTCTCGAACGGGATCATCTTCCTCGCAGGGTCCGCGGCACTCCTCGTCGTTGCGACGGGCGCGAAGGTCGACCGGCTGATCCCGCTCTACGCCATTGGCGTGTTCACGTCGTTCACGCTCTCGCAGGCCGGCATGGCGCGGCACCACCTTCGGGAACGAGCCGCCGGCTGGCGCCGCGGCTTGGCGATCAACGGCGTCGGTGCGGTGATGACGCTCGTCGTCGACGTCGTCATCGCCATCACGAAGTTCACACACGGCGCGTGGATGGTCATCGTGCTCGTCCCAGTCATGGTCGTGTTTCTCGTCCGGCTCGCTCGCCAGTACGAGTTCGAGGCGCACCAGCTGGAACACGATGTGCCAAAGGCGGTCGCATCGCCGGTGTTGCGGCGGCACGTCGCCCTGGTGTTCGTCGACCGGCTGGACGCGGCCTCAGCGCGCGCGGTGCAGTACGCGCGGGCGCTCCACCCGAGTGAGCTCCGGGCGGTGCACTTCGTGCTCGACGAGCGGCGAGCTGACGAGCTCGCCGCGGCATGGGTCCGATATGGAATGTCGAGCATTGCCCTCGACCGAGTGGGCTGCCCCGACCGGCGGCTGCCGCGAGCGGCTGTCGAGGTTGTCGCTCGGGATCTCGCCGATCGCCAGACCGAGGTGAGCGTCCTGCTCCCCGAGCGCAAGTACCGCGGCCTATGGCACCGGATCCTGCACGACCAGACCGCTGAGGAGATCGAGCGCGCGGTGTCGCGGCTGCCGCACGCGAACGTGACGACGGTGCCGTTCCATTTCAGCTCGCGTGGCGTTGCAGAGGACGCGCCGCCGCTCGAGCCGCAACCCTTGGCGGCGGCAACGGTTCCCGCGACAACGGATGGCTACCGCGCGCCGGCCGCGGCGCCAGCCGGGACGCTGGTGCCGATCGCGGCGGTGCGCTGGCGGCAGCGGGTCGAGATCGAGGGTGTCGTGCGCACCGTGCGTGTGCAGCCGTTGGCGGGGAGCACGACGCTCGAGTGCGTTCTCGAGGATGACACCGCGGCAATCTCAGTC
>JBHELW010000063.1:0-1680 GCA_046262915.1 Mycobacteriales bacterium
TCCATGTCGACGACGCGAATCGCCTCTTCGCGCGTCGCCTTCGACGGCACGATGATCCGCGCCGCCCGGCGCGCTGCGGTGCGCGTCGCACTCCGGAAGAAGGTCGCCTTGACGGCGGTATGCAGCTGCGGGTCGGTGAAAAACGTCAGGTCGTGCACGGTCACGACGACGGGTCGTCCCGAGCGCAACGGCATCGTGTAGTGCGGCGAGTGGACGACGTCGGCGTTGACCTGCTTGGCGACGAGCGGTAGGCCCGTCTGCTCCCAGGCGAGGCGCGCGGGCCGGTGCGAGATCGCGGCCGGGGCCGCGATGATCGACGCCGACGGGGCGTAGCGCCCGTAGCGCTCGGCATCGGAGCGTTGGCAGACGACCGCGAGGTCGGCGTCCGCGGCGTCGAGTGCGGTGATCAGCCCGTCGACGTAACGCCCGACGCCGCCGCGGTCGGCGGGTACCGCAGATGCATCGACGAGCACTCGCGCCACGTTGCGCTGCGCCTCCCGGGGCCGGTCCTGATGCGAGCGTACGGCGGGCGGCGCGCACCTTCGGTAGCCACGCGCTCAACTCCTGCCGGCGAGCGAGTGATACGCGGCCCACAGCGCGTCGGCGGCGGCCCTCCAGGTGAAGCGCGCGGCGCGCGCGCGGCCGCGTCGCGCCAGGTCGGCGCGGCGTCCGGCGTCGTCGAGCAGATCTGCCATCGCCGCCGCGAGCGCGACGGCGTCCCCGACCGGAGTGACGACGGCGGCGTCGCCGGCCACCTCCACGAGCGCGGGCGCGCTCGAGACCACGACGGGCACCCCGAGCGACATCGCCTCGATGACCGGCAGCCCGAACCCCTCGGCGCGTGACGGTGCCACGAGCATCGTCGCGCCGCTGACGACCGCCGCGAGGTCCTGGTCGCTCACGCGGCCGAGCGCACGCACCTGCGACGCCGTGAGTCCGCGCTGCGCCGCGGCCGCGTCGACGTCGATGCCGCCCCAACCGCGCGGGCCGACGACGACGAGCGGCACGTCGGCCGCGCTGGGATGCGCCAGCGCATCGAGCGCGACGTCGAGACCCTTGCGCGGCTCGAGCGTCGCGACGGTGACCGCGTACGCCTCGTCGCCGATCCCGAGCCGGCGGCGGCGCTCCGCCGCATCGGGTGGCGCGGCAAGGTCCGCCGACACGCCCTCACCGATGACGACGACGCGACCCGCCAGCCCGAGCCGCGTGGTGAGCTCGGCGGCGACCGCCTCGGTCGGTACGACGACGAGGTCTGCCGTCCGCGCCACCCGCGCCGCCATCCGGCGGTGCCACGCCACGCCGTAGCGGGTCAACGTCTCCGGGTGCGTCCACGGGACGGCGTCGTGGATCGTCACGACGAGCGGGCGTCGCCGACGCGGCGGCGCGAACAGCGTCGGCGCATGCGTCACGTCGCCATCCCGTGGGCCCGGCCCGACGCCGCGCGCCCACAGCGCGCCGAGCGCGCGTCGTCCGGCGGTCAGCCGGCGCGGACCGGCCACGCCGGGGACCCGCGCGGCCGCGACATCGCGGTGCCACGCCGTCCAGCCGGTGACCGTCGAGCCGTCCGGAGCCGTCGCGGCCAGCGCGCGCGCGAGCTCACTGCTGTAGCGGCCGGTCCCGCCCGGGACCGGCGCGAGGCATTGCTCCATCACGAGCCCGACGCGCACGCCGGTGACGCTA
>JBHELW010000064.1:0-2729 GCA_046262915.1 Mycobacteriales bacterium
ACGACGACCGGCGATGCCCGCCGCGGTCGGCACCACTGGGTGTTCGAGCGGGCCGGGCGGCCCTGCCGGCGCTGCGGCACCCGCATCCGGACCGCCACCCAGACCGAGCCCGAGCAGCCGCGCTACGGGCGACTCTGCTACTGGTGCCCGACCTGCCAACACGGCCCGGCGCCGGGCTAGATGGCCGCGGCGCGCATCTTGCTCACCAGGCCGCGCGACGAAGCCGAGGGATCTAGCGCGAGCGCCGGGGATACGCGACGGAACGGTGCTTGGTCGCCCTGACGATGACCTTGGGTGACCGGCGGCTTCCCTCGAAGGAGTAGATGATCCGGAAGTTGCCGACGCGAGCCGACCGAAGTCCACTGAGGCGCCCCAACAGCGGCTTCCCGGCTCCCTCAGGGTCGATCTCGAGCTCAGTCAGGGCGTTGAGTACGGGGTCCTGAAGCGCCTGCGGCAGAGCCTCGAAGTGTCGCGTGGCCTCCCGGGTGAGCTGGACCCGCGGCATCAGCCCTTCTTGCGGCGGAGATCGTCGAGCGACGTTAAACGCCCCGCGCGGACATCGCCCTCGCTCCTGCGCAACGACTCGAGGAGGTCTTTGTCCTGCAGGACGTCCAACGTCTCTTCGAGCGACTCGTATTCGGCGGCTGAAATCATCACGGCAGACGGTCGACCGTTGCGCGTGATAAGCACGTGTTCGTGCTTGTTCTCCAGCGCATCGAGGAGCTCCGTCAAGTTCGCGCGCGCCTCCGTGAACGGCACGGTTCTGGCCATGTCGTGAGTGTACAGCATTCTGTACCTTTGGGGTTGCGGGCCGGCCCCGGAGGCGGTCGCTAGCCGACGTCCCGCACGTCGATGACGGTCGCCCCGGCCGACGGCGCGGGGGCGACCGACTGTGCCGTCGCGTCCGCCGCGGGCGCGGCGACCAGCCCGCGGGCGAGCACCGCCGCGGCGTCCTCGACGTCGGCAGACGCGGGCCACATCGCGTGGCTGAGCACCCAGCGCATGACGAGCTCGGCCGCGTCGCCGGCGGCGCGTCGCGGGTGCACCGCGCCGGCAACCTGGGCTTCGAGGAGCCGCTCGGTGAGATGTTCGCGCGCCCCAGCCCAGGCCTCGCTCCCGGGACGTAGCAGCTCGGCGACGACACCGGGCTCGCTGTCGGCAAGCCGGCGCACCACCCGATGGTCGGTCACCGCGCGCGCGCAGTCCGCAAATACCGCGGCCATCGCGTCCGGCGACCCGGCGCCGCCGGGGACGCCGCGTCCCGCCGTAAAGCCGACGTCGGCGCGAATCAGCAGCTCGTCGACCTCGGCGCCGACCAGTGCGGCGTAGACCTCGTCACGAGAGCGGAAGTGGTTGTAGAGGGTCGCCTTCGCGACGCCGGCCTCGCGCGCGATGTCGCCCATGGTCGTCTTGCGGGTGCCGAAGCGCAGCAGGCAGCGGCTGGTGGCGGCGAGGATGCTCGCGCGGGTGCGCGCCATCGTGTTACCGGCGCGCGTGGGCATCGGCACGAACTCCTGGACGGCTGAACGGAAGGTGGTGCGGCAGTCCACCCCAATGGGCGGCCCCGCGTCAACCGCGGCGGCGGCTAGGCAGCGCAGCGAGCAGTGGCGGCAGCCGGGATCGGCTCGACCCGGGCCAGCTCGGCCGCGACGTCGGCGAGGACATCGGCCAGCCGAACGCCGAGCGCGCGGCAGACGCACGCGAGCAGCTCGGAGGACGCCTCCTTGCGGCCGCGCTCGATCTCGGACAGATAGCCGATGGAGACACCGGCGGCCGCGGCGAGGTCGCGCAGGGTTCGCTCCTGCATCGCACGCTCGCGGCGGAGCACCGCCCCCAGCTGCCGGCGGAGGAGCGGCGCGGCGTCAGCGGGTGCGGTTTCCGGCACTACTACGGCGAGCGGCAACGACATGTGACAACGCTACCCCGGCCCGGCATAGTCGCGGCATGAGGTGGAGCCGCAAGCCGCGACCTGACGTCAGCCGCCGGCTGCTCGGCGAGTACGGCAACACGCTCGCCCGCGGCGGCTCGCTGCCTGGTCCCGGCGTAGACCTGTCGTGGGTCAACTCGCTGAGCTCGACCGACCGCGTGCGCTTCCTCGGCGAGCTGCGCGAGTCGCTCGAGGAGTGCGAGCGCGCCGGCGAAGCCAGCTGCATCGAGCGCGTGATCAACCGCTGGCGCATCACCTCACAGTCGCTCGACACCCGCGAGCTGCGCCAGGCCCTGCTCAGTCCCGACGACCAGACCTAGGCGCGCGCGTCGGTCAAGTGACGGCGGAGCAGGTCGATCGCCGCCGTTGCCGCGTAGCCGCGCACCTGGTGGCGCTGGCCGGGCAGCCGCAGCGACCTGACGGTCACCGCGTCGGGTGTCGCTAGCCCGATGTGCACCGTGCCGACGGGGTGGCCGTCCTGCCGCTCCGGGCCGGCGACGCCGGTCAGCGCGAGCGCGTAGGTCGCGTCGAGCACCCGGCGGGCGGCGACGGCCATCTCCTGCGCCGCCCGCGCGGACACCGGCCCGTCCTCGTCGAGCACGTCGGCGGGCACGCCGAGCACGTCACGCTTCGCGCCGGTTGCGTACGGCGTGATGCCGCCGCGAAAGACCTCGCTCGCGCCCGCGACGCCGGTGAGCATCGCGCCGAGCAGACCGCCGGTCAGTGACTCCGCGACCGCGAGCGTCGCACCGCGCGACCGCAGCATGTCGTGGACGACACCGACGAGCGTGTCGTCGTCGGC
>JBHELW010000065.1:0-6006 GCA_046262915.1 Mycobacteriales bacterium
TGGCGCGCGACGCCGGCGCGAACGGCTTGCTGCTCGTGACTCCCTATTACTCCCGGCCGCCGCAGTCGGGCCTGCTCGCCCATTTCCGTGCGATCGCGGGTGCCGTCGACCTGCCGGTCATCCTCTACGACATCCCGATCCGGACGAGCCGCAAGATCGAGCATGCGACGCTGCTCAAGCTGGCGAAGGTCCCGAACATCATCGGAGTGAAGGACGCCACGAGCGATATCGCAGGAACCGCGCGCCTCGCCGCGGACAAACCAGACGATTTCACCATCTGGGCCGGCAACGACGCCGACCTGTTGCCGATCCTCGCGGTCGGCGGCTACGGCGTGATCTCGGTCGCGAGCCACCTCATCGGCCTGCGTCTCCAAGAGCTCGTCGCGACCTACCTGAAGGGCGACGCGGAAGGAGCGGCCGCGATCAATCGTGAGATCACCCCGCTGATCGACGCCCTCTTCATCACCTCGAACCCCATCCCGCTCAAGGCCGCGCTCGAGATGGTCGGCCTGCCCGCCGGCGAACCCCGTTTGCCCCTCGTCCCGGCCACCGACGGAGAACGTGCCCAGATACGCGCGGTTCTGCAGAGGGTGGGGTTAGTCTAGGGCCTAGACACGCCCGCGATTCCGGAGACCGGATGGCCACACGGAAGAAGCGGGGGCGTGCGTCTGGGGGCACGCGTCGCAGAGGCGGCGTGGGCGAGAAGGTAAAGGGCGCGCTCGGCGCCCAGGTGGGCGATGCCTATGGCATCGCGCTTACCGTGCTCGCGATCGTCTGTGCGCTCGGCATCTGGTTCGGCGCCGCGGGGCCACTCGGTCGCTTCTTCGAGCTCGCGTTCCGCGGGCTGCTTGGCGTCGGCGGGCTCCTGTCGCCGGTCTTGTTCGGGTACCTCGCGTACGCGATGTTCGTCACTCGTCCCGGACCCGATCGCCCGAGGATAACGATCGGTCTCATCGTCCTCCTCGTCGGGGTCCTGGGTTTGTGGCACATAGCGCACGGCACGCCGGACGTCACGAGCGGCGTCGAGAAGTTGCGCGCGGCCGGCGGATTGCTCGGTGCGCTCACGGCCGGACCATTGCGATCGCTGCTTTCCCCCTACGGCGCGGCCGTCGTTCTGCTCGCGCTCACGTTCCTCGGAGCCTTGATCATCACGAAGACGCCCGTGCGGCGCGTGATCGAGCTCGCGCGCGCGGCCTTCGAACCCGCCGTGCAGGAAGCGCAGGAACGGAAGCGCGCGCGCCGCATCGCCGAGCTCGACGAGGAAGACGACGACGAGCCACCCATGCGCGGGCCGGTGCACGTCATCGATCTCGAGGAGGCCTACGAGGACGAAGAAACGGAAGAGATCGAAGAGGTCACCGTCGAGCCGCCCCGACAGATCGCGCTCCCCGAACCTGAAGGCACCGCAGACGCCGAGCCCGGCGATGGGGATGAAGACGATGCGCTGTTCGCGCGTCCCCGCCGCGACCCACGCGACTACACGCTGCCACCGCTTGACCTGCTGCGGGCGGGCTCGTCCAAGACGGCGAGCGCGCGCAGCTCCACCGAGACGATCCGCGCGCTGGAAGCGACCTTGCGCGATTTCGGTGTCGACGCTTCCGTCGCGCGCGTCACGCGCGGCCCGACGGTGACGCGATTCGAGATCGAGCTGGGCCAGGGCGTGAAGGTGAACCGAGTCGTCTCGCTCGAGAAGGACATCGCGTATGCGCTCGCGACCCCGGAGGTGCGGCTGCTCGCTCCGATCCCCGGACGGTCCGCGATCGGCGTCGAGGTTCCGAACAAAGAGCGGGAGCAGGTGACGCTCGGCGACATCTTGCGATCCGAACGCGCACAGCAGGATCAGCACCCGATGGTCGTTGGGCTCGGCAAGGATATCGGCGGCGAGTCGGTGCTCGTCAACCTCACGCAGATGCCACATCTCCTGATCGCAGGCGCGACCGGCGCGGGCAAGTCGACGTGCATGAACGCGATGGTGACGAGCATCCTGACGCGCGCGCGTCCGGATCAGGTGCGCTTGATGCTGGTCGATCCGAAACGCGTCGAGCTGAGCCACTACAACAATGCGCCGCACCTGCTGGCGCCCGTCATCACGAACCCGAAGCGAGCGGCGGACGCGCTCAGCTGGATCGTGCGCGAGATGGAGAATCGTTACGAGCTGCTCGCGCAGAACGGGGTACGGCAGATCGATCAGTTCAACGAAGGAGTTCGTGCCGGGCGGATGAAGCTGCAATCGCTCCCGATCGGGGAAGAGATGCCGTACATCCTCGTGGTCATCGACGAGCTCGCGGACCTGATGATGGTCGCGCCGCGCGACGTCGAAGACGCGATCTGCCGCATCACCGCGATGGCCCGCGCCGTCGGGATCCATCTTGTCCTTGCGACGCAGCGGCCGAGCGTCGACGTCGTCACCGGGCTGATCAAGGCGAACGTGCCATCGCGGCTGGCTTTCGCGACCGCATCGCTGGCCGACAGCCGGGTCATCCTCGACCAGCCCGGCGCGGAGAAGCTCGTCGGACAGGGCGACTCGCTCTTCCTCCCGATGGGGCTCAGCAAGCCGATGCGCATCCAGGCGGCCTACGTCTCGGAGGAGGAGATGCTCGCCATCGTCGGCCACTGCCGCGCGCAGGCCGAGCCCGACTATCGCCCGGACGTCGTCGCCGGTGGCGCCCAGCACCAGCTCGGCGCAGCCGACGACGCCGGTGACGACGAGGGGCTCCTTGCGCAGGCCGTCGAGCTCGTCGTCACCACGCAGTTCGGGTCGACGTCCATGCTGCAGCGCAAGCTCAAGGTCGGGTTCGCGCGCGCCGGCCGGTTGATGGATCTGATGGAGCAGCGCGGGATCGTCGGACCGAGCGAGGGGTCGAAAGCGCGCGAAGTTCTCATTCGCGGTGAGGAACTGGACTCTGTTCTGAGCACGCTGCGCGGCGGCTGAAAGCACCCTTTGCCGACATAGCGGACGCGCTCATAAACTGGCGCCGCCGCACCGGTGCCGGCTTCGACCCCGCGGAGTCCGCCCGGCGCGACCGAGAAGGGGCGCGTCCATGTCCATCGGCCAGGCGCTGGCGGCTGCCCGCGAGGCCGAGGACCGGACGGTTGCCGAGGTCAGCAACGCGACGCGGATCCGCGGTCAGCTGATCCGCGAAATCGAAGCTGACGACTTCTCCGGCTGTGGCGGCGGGGTCTACGCCCGCGGTCACATCCGCGCGATCGCGACCTACCTCGGGCTCGACCCGCAGCCCTTCCTCACCGAGTTCGACCGGAGCTACGGCGCGCCGCAGGGTCCGGAGCTGCGCGAGGTGTTCGAGCGCGACGAGATCATCAAGCCCGATCGCAACGGTCCGAACTGGACGGCGGCGATGGCGGTCGCGGCGGCGGTGCTCTTCCTCATCGCGGTCGTCTCCGTCGTCACCGGAGGTGGCGGTCAGCCGTCCAACGACGCCGCGCACGACCTTCCGACGACGCCGGCGAGCGGTCCGAGCGCCGCCGCGCCGCCGCCGGCCCTCGCGAGCCCGGAGGCACCCGTCGCCGTCCTGCCGCAAGACGGCGTCAACATCGTGTTGCGCATCGTCGGCGAGCGCTCGTGGGTCCTTGTCAGCGACGAGCGCGGCGCGTTGTTCCAGGGCGTACTCACCCGCGGCGCCACCAAGCAGTTCCACGCAACGCGGGAGCTGCGTCTCAAGATCGGCAACGCCGGTGCGGTCAACCTCGTCGTCAACGGCCGCGACATCGGTACGCCGGGCAGTGAAGGCGACGTCGTCCGCCTCTCGTTCGGACCGGGCGACCCAGGCACCGGCGCGGGGTAGCCAGCGCCGCGGCTAGCCTGCATCGCGTGCCCAACCGCCGCGTCGCGCTCGTCACGCTGGGCTGCGCCCGCAACGAGACCGACAGCGATGAGCTCGCCGGACGGCTGACCGCCGACGGCTGGCGCGTCGTCGCCGAACCCCGTGCCGCTGACGCCGTCGTCGTCAACACGTGCGGGTTCATCGAGGCGGCGAAGCAGGAGTCGATCGACACGCTGCTCGCGGCGAGCGACCTGACGTCGGATGGTCGCACGCCGGCCGTCGTCGCGGTCGGCTGTCTGGCGGAGCGTTATGGCTCCGAGCTGGCGCGGGCACTGCCGGAGGCGAACGCCGTCATCGGCTTCGACGGCTACGCCACCCTGCCCGCGCTGCTCGACGATGTCCTGGCGGGGCGGCCGCCGGCGCCGCACGTGCCACGCGACCGGCGGCTGCGACCGCGTTCTGCGCCGGGCGACGGCGAGGTTGGCGTTGCCCCGGCGTCGGGGCCACGCCCGCCGCGCGTCCGCCTAGCCGGCGGGCCGGTCGCGTCGCTGAAGCTCGCGTCGGGTTGCGACCGACGATGCACGTTCTGTGCGATCCCGCGGTTCCGCGGGCCATTCGTCTCCCGTACGCCGGACGAGGTCCTTGCCGAAGCGGAATGGCTCGCCCGCGACGGGGTGCGGGAGATCGTGCTCGTCAGTGAGAACACGACGTCGTACGGCAAGGACCTCGGCGACCTGCGCCTGCTCGAGCGGCTGCTGTCGCAGCTCGCCGCCGTCGACGGGATTGCCCGGGTGCGGTTGTCCTATCTGCAGCCCGCCGAGCTGCGCCCGGCACTCGTCGAGGCGATCGCGACGAGTGCCGGCGTCGCGCCGTACTTCGACCTGTCCTTCCAGCACGCCAGCCCCACCGTGCTGCGCCGGATGCGTCGCTTCGGCGACGGGCCGCGGTTCCTCGCGTTACTCGACGAGGTGCGCCACGCGGCCCCCGCTGCAGGCGCGCGGAGCAACTTCATCGTCGGCTTTCCCGCCGAAAGCGCCACGGAGTTCGCGGAGCTCGAGCGCTTCGTCGCGGCCGCGCGGCTGGACGCCGTCGGGGTCTTCCGCTACTCCGACGAGGACGGCACCGAGGCCGCACAACAGAGACCGAAGGTGCGCTCCGACGTTGCCCGGCGTCGCTATGACCGACTGACGGCACTCGCCGAGACGGTCACCGCGGCGCGCGCGGCGGAGCGCGTCGGCAGCGCGGTCGACGTGCTCGTTGAGCGCGTCACGGCGCACGGCGGCGAGGGTCGCGCGGCGCACCAGGCCCCCGACGTAGACGGCAGCGTCCGCCTGCGGGGACAGGGCCTGCGCGTTGGCGATCTCGTGACCGCGCATGTGACGAATGCGGTCGGCGTCGACCTCGTGGCCGAGGTCGCGTGACCCCGCCGCGCACGCGGAGCACGACCGACGAGCGCCCGCGCGTGCCCGTCCGCAACGCGGCAAACGCGGTGACCGTCGTGCGGCTCCTGTTGGTGCCGGTGTTCGCATTCCTGCTCTTCGCCGAGGGTGGGCACCGGCTCGGCTGGCGGGTCGCGGCCTGGGCGGCGTTTGCCGTCGCGAGTGTCACGGACCGGCTCGACGGCCACCTGGCGCGCACCCGCGGTCTGGTCACGTCGTTCGGCGAGATCGCCGATCCGATCGCGGACAAGGCGCTGATCGGAACCGCGCTCATCGGCCTCTCCATGCTCGGCGAGCTGCCGTGGTGGGTCACCGTTCCCGTTCTGGTGCGCGAGGTCGGTGTAACGGCACTGCGCTTCTGGGTGATCCGGCACGGCGTCATCCCGGCTAGCCGCGGCGGCAAGGCGAAGACGATGCTGCAGTCGCTGGCGATCGGCCTCTTCGTCCTGGTGCCGGACCCCAAGGGCGTCACCGCTGTCGTGCTCGGTGCGCTGATGGCGGTCGCGGTCGTGGTGACGTGCGCGACGGGCATCGACTACGTCGCCCGCGCGCTGACGCTCCGCCAAACGAGCGAGCGCGCGGCCATGAAACGGCGCCGCGCCGCCGCGCGCGTCGTGCGCTGACGGCGTAACCGTGCGCGCCGAGATCCTCTGCGTCGGCACCGAGCTGCTGCTCGGCGACATCGTCAACACCAACGCGGCGTGGCTGGGACAACGGCTTGCCGAGGTCGGCGTCGACGTGACGACGTGCGTGACGATCGGCGACAACATCCGGCGCATCGCCGA
>JBHELW010000066.1:0-6086 GCA_046262915.1 Mycobacteriales bacterium
GCGTCGATAGGCTGCGCAACTTCCGCGAGAGAGGTCGTCATGCCGGAGTTCGTACGCCTCGAGGTCGCCGACGGCATCGGCACCATCCGGCTCGACCGCCCGCCGATGAACGCGCTGAACGCGCAGGTGCAGGACGAGCTACAAGCGGCAGCGGGCGAGGCGACGGCGCGGTCGGACGTACGGGCGGTGATCCTCTACGGCGGCGAGAAGGTCTTTGCCGCTGGCGCGGACATCAAAGAGATGGGCGCGATGTCCTACACGGACATGGTCGCGCGCGCCGGAGCGCTGCAGGACAGCTTCACAGCGGTCGCGCGCATCCCGAAGCCGGTCGTCGCCGCCGTGACGGGCTATGCGCTCGGTGGTGGCTGCGAGCTTGCGCTCTGCGCCGACTTCCGCGTCGCCGGCGACAACGCGAAGCTCGGCCAGCCCGAGATCCTGCTCGGCATCATCCCGGGCGCCGGCGGGACGCAACGGCTGCCGCGCCTCGTTGGTCCCGCGCGGGCGAAGGACTTGATCTTCACCGGCCGGTTCGTCGATGCAGACGAGGCCTTGCGCATTGGTCTCGTCGACCGCGTCGTGCCACCGGACGACGTTTACACCGCTGCGCGCGAGCTCGTCTCTCGCTACGCGAGCGGTCCGGCGTACGCGCTGCGTGCCGCGAAGGAAGCGGTCAACAACGGCCTGGACGTCTCGCTCGACGCCGGGCTGCGCATCGAGCGAGAGCTCTTCTCTGCGCTCTTCGCGACGGAGGACCGCACGATCGGCATGGAGTCGTTCGTCGCTGAGGGGCCGGGCAAGGCGAAGTTCGTGGGCCGCTGATGTCGTCGGGCGTCGACTACGAGACCGCACGCGCGGACCCCAAGCTCGCCAACGTCGTCTACCACGACTGGGAGTCGGAGACCTACGACGACAAGTGGTCGATCAGCTACGACGAGCGGTGCATCGACTACGCGCGAGACCGGTTCGTCAAGGTCGCCGGTCGTGACAGCTGGCCGTACCGCAAGGTGCTCGAGGTTGGCTGCGGCACCGGGTTCTTCCTGCTCAATCTCAAGCAGGCAGGCGTTGTGGGCGAAGGCTGGGTGACGGACATCTCGTCGGGGATGGTCGCCGTGGCGCAACGCAACGCGAAGTCGCTCGGGTTCGAGGTGCACGGCCGGGTCGCCGATGCGGAGACGCTGCCGTTCGCGGACGGCGAGTTCGACCTCGTCGTCGGCCATGCGGTGCTTCATCACATCCCCGACGTCGAGCTCGCGCTGCGCGAGGTGCTGCGCGTGCTCAAGCCGGGCGGCCGGTTCGTCTTCGCCGGTGAGCCGACGCGCTACGGCGACTGGATCGCGCGCCGGCTCTCGCGCGCGACGTGGGCCGTCGCCACGCGCGCTTCGCGCCTCCCACGCGTCCGCGCCCAGTGGGCACGACCGGAGGACGAGCTGCGCGCGTCGTCCGACGCCGAGGCCCTGGAGTCGCTCGTCGACCTGCACACGTTCGTGCCAGCGGAGCTGGCGCGGATCGCGCTGCGCGCGGGAGCGACCGACGTAGCGGTCAAGACCGAGGAGCTGACTGCGGCCTGGCTCGGCTGGCCGCTGCGGACGTTGGAGTACGCGGTCAACCCGGAGCGGCTCGGCTACCGCTGGCGCTTGTTCGCCTACAACGCCTGGCGCCGGCTCTCGGCGCTGGACGCGCGGCTCGCGTCCGTCGTACCGGCCGGGCTTTTCTACAACGCCCTCATCACCGGCCTGCGCCCCGCGGTGGGCTGACCGTGGCGGAGCTCTACTTCGGCTCCGTCGTCATCAACGTCGGCGACATGTACCGCGCGCGCCGGTTCTGGACGGCCACTCTCGGCTACGTCGAGCGCGACGCGCCGGACGAAACGTTCACGGTGCTCCATGACCCGCAGCGGCCCTGGGCGAACCTCTCCCTGCAGCGGACCAGCGAGCCGAAGAGCCAGCGCAACCGGCTGCACCTTGACCTCTACACCGAGCACCAGCAGCGCGAAGTCGAACGCCTCATTGCGCTGGGCGCGACGCGCCCCGCGTGGGACTACCCACCCGACGCGGACTTCGTCGTCCTCGCCGATCCTGATGGCAACGAGTTCTGTGTCATCCAGCGCTGAGTTCGTTTTTCTCCACTTGACTGGCCAGGACTACCGCGACACGCCGATGCGGCGGTGGTCTCAGCCAGTCAAGTCGAGGGAGTTGCGGTCGAACGACGCGTAGATCCGGCGGACGACGCGCTCTGGGTGCCCGCCGATCTGCAGCGGCGTCCACCGCACGACGCCGTACTGCACGTCTTCCTCGAGCCACTCCTGGCGCAGCTTCTCCGCCCGGAGAACTTCCGGCGACGTGTACTTCGACATTCCGTCCGCCTCGCCGATGGTCCGCTGCGCCCGCCAGAGCATGTCGACTCGGGCCGTCGTACCGGTGTCGTCGCCCAGGACGACCTGCAGCTCGGGCGCCGGTACGCCGTGCTCGCGGACCAGCACGACGCGCGACACCGACTCGTGGGGCGACTCGGCGAGACCGTCGGCGAAGTCGACGACGTCCCGCGCCCGGCGTACGCCCGGCCACCGCACGCACCCACCCAGCACGAGACGCACGTCGTCTTTGCTGACGTTCGCGGCGTGCAACGCCAAGTCGGCGGTGACCACTCCCGCGCGGAAGGTCGCGCAGCGTGCGACGTCCGCGATCGTCCGCGCTGCGTTCGTGACCCGGATGCCGTCCATCTCGACGACATCGGCGGCGACAAGCCCTGCGGTGCGCACGCGAAGGAGCGGATAACACGCGGGCGACCGTGTCGCGCTGAGCGGACGCGTCGCGAGGATCGCCGCGGGCTCGACGAGCACCTTGAAGCCGTGTATCAGCGCCGCCGTCTCATGGCTGATGACCGCGTCGCCTAAGCGGTGGAGTGCCGCCGCGGCCCTGTCGAGCAGCACCGTCCGCGGCTCGCCCAGGTCTCCGGTGAGGTAGACGCCGCGGCGAAGGACGATCCATTCGCGACGCAGCACCCGACGATCGATCTGCCGTGGAGTCATGTCCGCCGCGAGCGCATCGACCCGGCGTACGAGTCGTCCTGCCGTGATCGCGTCCATCGGCTCAAGGGTGACGCCTCGTCGCCGTCGCACTCGTCGCCTGTCCACAGGAAGGCACGACTTGACCGGCTCTCACTACCGCGCCGTCGGCGTGTCGCGGTAGTCGCAGCCAGTCAAGTGGAGAAAGGGGCGGGGGACCGGCGGCGGAGGGGCGAGCGGGCGTCGTCGTCGCTAGCCTCGCCACCGTGGCGATACGGCGGGGGTGTGATCCGCGGCAGGCGCGGTTCCTGACGTGGGCGTCGCTGCAGTGGGTGTGGCGGCACCGCGCGTGGAGCCGGTGGTACCTGATCCGTTACTGGCGATTCTTCGTCTTC
The DNA here is from genome assembly GCA_046262915.1 of Mycobacteriales bacterium. Classification (GTDB taxonomy): domain Bacteria; phylum Actinomycetota; class Actinomycetes; order BP-191; family BP-191; genus JBHELW01. Next base: position 3,400 of record JBHELW010000066.1, read on the forward strand.
AAGCTGCGCAACCCCCACGTCATCACCGAGGGCATGGTCTTCCTCGACCGCGACGTCGAGCTCTACGCGCGCAAGGGCTTCGGGCGGCTCATCATCGGCAAGTGGGTGCACGTCGGGTCGGGCAACCACATCCGCTGCCATGAGGGCAACCTGCGCATCGGCGACAAGTGCGTGTTCGGCAAGGACAACACCATCAACTGTTACCTCGACATCGAGTTCGGCCCAGCGGCCCTCGTCGCCGACTGGGTCTACATCTGTGACTTCGACCACCGCTTCGACGACATCCATACGCCGATCAAGGACCAGGGCATCGTCAAGGAGCCCGTGCGAATCGGCCGCGACGTGTGGATCGGCGAGAAGTCGTCGATCCTGCGTGGCGTCACGGTTGGCGAGGGCGCGGTCATCGGGTCGCACTGCCTGGTCAACACCGACATCCCGCCGTACTCGGTCGCGGTCGGCGTGCCGGCACGCGTCATCCGCAACCGCATCGAGGACTACCACGCCGCGGAGGCCAAGCGGCTCGCCCATCAGGACATCGCCCGCAAGGTCGACGCGGCCGCGACGCGGATGCGGACCGGGCGGAGCACTAGCCGGAGCTAGCCCCCCGGGCGTCCGGGCCGATGCCCCCCAGCGGATCGACCCGGACGCCGCCGCACATGCTGCGGGCCGGCGGCTCACCTGAGTGTCGCCCACCCGACACATCGCGGCATTGGCTGCTACGCCGAGAGCGGGCGCCGTCAGTCAGCGGTACGCGCGAGCAAGCGGGCGTCGAGGTGACCGAACAGCCCGTCGAGCTCGCGCCAGCGCGCCGCGAGCGACGACGCGGTTTCGTCGTGTGCCGCGGCGAGCGCGTCGGCCAATGCGGTGAACCGCGAGACGTGCCCGGTGAAGCGACGGCGCGCGTATTCGGCGGCGACGTCCTTGGTGATGCAGAACGCCCAGTCGCTGCTCAAGGCGAGCAGCGCCTCCCGAACCATCTGGTCCGCGGCGAAAGAGCGCGCGGCGCCAGGCCGCAGCGTCTTGTCGACGACGTCCAGCGTCCGCTGGGCGAGCGCGCCCGACTCCGCGACGACGTCCGCGACGGCGTCGCCCGTCCACACGCGCGCGTCCTTGCCAGATCCCCAGGAGCCCGGGCCGAGGTCGACGCGCGCCGGATCGGCTCGTTCCAGATGCGTTCGCAGCGTGCTCAGCCGCACGCCGGCCTCCGGCAACAGGCGCAGCACGGTCTCGAGCCACGCTGGACCTTCGTGCCACCAGTGGCCGAACAACTCCGTGTCGTAGGCGACGACGACGACGCCGGCGCGTCCAGTCTCGGCCCGCACCGCGGCGAGCCGCCCGCGCACGGTCTCGACGAAGTCGCGCGCATCCCGTGCCACCGCGACGGTGACGGCCTCGGGGTCGTACGGATGCTTCTCGGCCGGCGGTGTGCGGGTGCTGGTGACGCGAGCTGTGCGCAGGCCGGTGGGATGGTCGAACGTGTGGAAGTCGCGGTACCAACGTCCGGCGGGGTAGCCCGACCGCGGTGACCAGACGCGGTAGGTCACGTCGAGGTCCCGGGCGAACGCGACGACGTCGGAGCTCCCGACGTAGTGCATCAGTGCCGTCGCGGTGGGGGACTCGACGGCGGCGAGCAGCGTCGGGCCGTCGACCACGAAGTGGGTGAGGCCCGCGTCGGCGTAGTGCTCCTCCAACCCCGGGCGGTAACCGCACTCGGGCGCCCACAGCCCCGCCGGCCGTGACCCCCGACGGAGCACCGCGTCGTCCTGCCCGATCCGCAAACTTGCGGCGACCAGACGGTCGTCGAGTGACGGTTGGAACGCGTGGGTCGCCGGGCCGCCGAGGATCTCGATGACGCCGGCGTCGGACAAGCGGCGCAAGACCGGCGAGCCGCCATGTCGCCACTGCCGCTCGAACTCCGCAAGGGCACGCTCGGCAAGGCCGTGCTCGTACGCCGCGAGCTCGCGCAGTGGCGCGCCGTTACCGCCCACCGCGTGCTGCGACCAGAGCAGCGCGGCGCGCGTCTGCCACGTGCCGAGCCAGGTGTGGAACTCGCGCAGGCAGTAGGGGTCATCGAGCATCGCGGCGAGCACCGGGGTGACACCGATGGTGAGCAGGTCCCGACGGCCCTCGGTCGCCAACCGGTCGAGCATCGCGACGATCGGCAGATACGACCCGCTCCACGCTTGGTGCAGCCACTCCTCACCGACCGGCCAGGCGCCGGCGTGTGCGACCCACGGCAGGTGGGTGTGCAAGACGATGCAGCAGGTGCCGACGACGTCGTCGTTGTGTGCGGTCGTCACGGTCGGCGGTACGCGACGACTACGAGGTCGAGGGCGGCGTCGACGTTTCGCGCAACGACCTCGAAGTCCGCGGCCCGCACGCCGCCCACCACGCGCCGGAGCCGGGACGGCCAGGCGCCCGCCGTGGTCGCGATCTGGGCCGCGACGATCGACCCGTGCCGACGCTCCCACCGGCGCAACCGGCCGCCATGTGCAACTCCCAGCAGCCGCGTCACGACAAAGCCCGCCGCGGAGACAGCGTCGACAAGCTCCGCGGCCGTGAGCTCGCGAGTGTGAAACGGGTTAAGCGGCGCGGCATCGTGTGGCGAGAACGTCAACCGGTTCGGCGTCGTGACAACCAACGTCCCGGCCGGCGCGAGCACGCGCGCGCACTCGTGCAGGTAGCCC
>JBHELW010000067.1:0-3129 GCA_046262915.1 Mycobacteriales bacterium
CTTACGGACGGCGAGGAAAAGGGCTAGCAGGCTGAGCACGCCAACGGCGAGGAAGACGAGCAGCGGGACGAGCACCGCGCCAGGCTAGGGCACCGCGGTGCCGCAAGGACCTGCTAGATCGCGATCGCCGGCGACACGTGCGCCGTGAGTAGGTCGCTCTCGCCGAGCTGCAGCGCGAAGTCGAGCAGGTCGTCGTAAGTCAGTGCCGGGCCGTCGTGTGACTCGAGCACTTCGGCGGGCAGCTCCCAGACGACGGCTTGCACGCCACCGGACATGAGCAGCGACACGACGTGGTCGTCGGCCGGCTTGCGGACTTCGCCCTCGCATGCCGGGCAGTCGAAGCGGTAGTAGGAACGCGGCGCGTGGTTGCAGACCATCAGCGTGACGTCGTCCGAGGTGAGCTCGACCTCGCCGCACTCGGGACACGACGCTTTGATGGTGGTCATTGCCGCGGTCCTTTCGCGTGGCCCCACTGCTGGGTGGGGCGACACCCGAGACTTCGGCAGGAGCGCGCGACGGCTTGACCGCCGTACGGCGTGCCTTTGGGGGGTTTTGCCCTGATCCGTTCGGACTACTTCTCGCCGTACGCCGCGAGCGCCTCGCGCGCGAGCGCCCGCACGTCGTCTGCGATGTCCGGGGGGTCGACGACCGTCACGTGGCGACCGAGGCGTAGCGCGAGCCGCCGTAGCCACGCCGTGTCGCCGGTCCGCAGCGTGATCCGGCGCGCGCCTTTGGGCAGCTCCTTCACCGTCTCGCACCGGTAGTAGTCGGCCACCCAGCGCGCGGTGGCGTCGACCTCGAGGGCAACCAGCCGGTGCTCGGGCTGCGGTTGGAAGACGCCCTCCGCCAAGTCGCGCGGGGCCGCGCTGTCCGGCACCTCGGCGGTGACGTCGAGCACCGCTACCGCTGCCATCCGGTCCAGCCGGAACAGCCGCACGTCCTCGACGCGGCGGCAGTAGGCCTCCAGATACCACCGCCCCTCAGCGCTGACGAGACGCATCGGGTCGACGTCGCGCTCGGTGACGTCGTCACGGCTCGCGCTGTAGTAGCGCAGATGCAGCCGCCGCTTCGCGGCCAGGGCGCCACGCACGCGGGCGAGGGTCTCGCCCTCCGGCTCGATCGATACCGCGACCCGGTCAGCCAGCGGCTTGACGTCGGCGGTTGCCGACTCGAGTTTCGCGACGGCTCGGTCGAGCGCGCCGCGTTCGGCGAGGCCGGGGACCGCCGCGAGCGTGCGCGCGGCCACGACGAGGGCAAGCGCCTCATCGGCGGACAGCCGCAGCGGCCGCGCGATCGCCTCGGCGTTGGCGACGGTGATGCGGTCGTCGACCCATGCGACGTCGATGAGATCGCCCGGTCCGTACCCCGGCACGCCGCAGACGAAGAGCAGCTCGAGGTCGGCTTCGAGCTGCTTCTCCGTTACGCCGAAGACCTGTGCGACCTCGGACGTGTGCACGCCGGGATGCGCGTAGAGGTACGGCACCAACGCGAGCAGCCGACCCAGCCGTGACCCCGCGCTGGTCGCTGTCGTCATGAGGCCATCTCACGGAGTCGGGCGACGACCGCGGCGCGTGCCTCCGCGGGCTCGACGACGACCACGTCCGGGCCGTAGCCGACGACCCAGTCCGCGAAGCGCTCCGGGTCGGCGTACGGCACGTCGCAGATCGTCGTGCCGTCGCGCTGTTGCGTGCAGACGCGCGCAGCGCGGCGTAGCTCGACGGCGGCATCGCCGGTGATGCGGACACGCGCGGAGGACTCGCCCGACTCCGCCTCGAGCGCGGCGACCGCGGCGACGAGGTCTACGTCGGGAGGCGGGGGCTCGTCCGCCGGTCCGGCGGATTGCAAGGACCCGGCGACCCGCGACAGCCGGAACGCCCGCTGCGCTTTGCGGTCGTGGTCGTGGCCGACGACATACCAGCGACCCTTGCGGTGCACGACGCCCCAGGGGTCGATCGTCCGGCGTGCCGCGCTCTTCGCCTGCGCGCCCCGGTAGTCGAAAGTGATCGCCTCGCCGGCGCGCACCGCCGCGAGACAGGGCTGCAAGGCGGGCTCCGCGGCATCGACGCGCGGATCGAGCTCCGCCGTAGGAACCGGGTCGGCGTCGATGCCGGCGGCGCGCAGCTTGCGCAGCGCGCTCGCACTTGCCTCGGCGAGGCCGGCCGACTGCCACAACCGCGCGGCGAGGCCAACCGCAGCCGCCTCGTCGGGCTCGAGCATGACCTCGGGCATCTCGTAGTCGGCGCGCGGGATGCGGTAGCCGACCTCGTCCTCCCAGACGCTCTCGGAGCCGGTCTGCAACGGGATGCCGAGGTCGCGAAGCTCTTCCTTGTCGCGCTCGAACATCCGCCGGAATGCCTCGGGCTCTTCTTGCTGGTAACCGGGCACGAGTCGCCCGATCTCCTCGACCGACAGGTAGCGGCGCGTCGACAGCAGCAGCATCGTGAGGTTGACCAGCCGCTCGAGCTTGCGCGCAGACACGGCACCCCGTCCTCAACCGACCGCGCGGCGACGCTAGCAGCCGAGTGCGGCACGTCCCGTTAGCCTGCCGCCGTGGTCCGGATGCGCCGCGGGCGAGTGGTCGGCGTACGCCGGACGTGGCGCGGCGCGGTTGAGCTCGACGTCGAAGTCGACGGCGAGCGGGGCGTTGCGCTCGCCTATCCGGCGCTCGTTGGCAACCCAGAAGCCGGCGACGAGGTGCTGCTCAACACCTCGGCCGTCGCCCTGTCACTGGGGACGGGCGGATACCACCTCGTCGTTGCATGCCCGACGCGGCTGCCGCCTGACTCCGACGGTCCGGGCCACCTCGTCAAGGCTCGGTACACGCCGCTGCAAGCAACCGTGCTCGGCGTCTCCGAAGAGGCGTCGCCGCACCGCGAGATCATGGCGACCGTCGACAGCCTGGACGGCACGCCCGCGGTCGTGGCGGATCTGCACTCGGCGCTGCCGGCCATCGTGGTCGGCGTGCGCGCGGCGCGTGCTGACGCGCGCATCGTCTATGTCATGACCGACGGCGGCGCGCTGCCCCTGTGGTTCTCGCGCACCGTGGCCGAGCTGGTCGACGCCGGCGAGCTCGCGGGCACGATCACCGCTGGCCAGGCCTTCGGCGGGGATCTCGAGGCGGTGACGCTG
>JBHELW010000068.1:0-3781 GCA_046262915.1 Mycobacteriales bacterium
AGTCACTACAGCGAGTTCCGTTGCGACTACGGAGGCAGCAACTACGACGGAAACAACGCGGCGAAGGCGCACCTGGCCTCCCGGGTCATGGGGTGACGACGCACCCACGAAGGCGCAATTTGCGTCTTATGTCCGGTTAGCAGTGGCCGAAACCACTTGCGATGGTCAGTCGCGTGATAACGGCGAGCTGCGGAAATCCACGGCGGCGGGCCCGGATCAGTGCGTGCGCGCGTCCTTGTGCGCTAGCGCGACGTACGCCGTCCAGCTAACGACGAGCGTGCCGTTTGCGTCCGCCGCGTTGAGCGCGTCGAACCAGGCCGCGCGGTCAGCCTGCGGGATGAAGTTCGCCTCCGGCGGGATCTCGTCGTTGAGCATCGGCAACAGCTGGCGGGCGACGGAGAGCTCGGTGAAGCAGAACGCCCAAGGCGTCAGCTGGACGTCGCGCAGGCCGGCGTCTGTAAGCAGCCGGCGTAGCGCGAGCGCGGCCCGCGGCTGAATCATCCGGCGGGTGCTGTGCGGCAGCACGCGGTCGCGCAGTGCCGTGTCGGTGATGTCGACGGCCAGCGTTCCCCAGTCCGTGTCGATCGCCTGCAGCCGGCCACCCGGTCGCAGCACGCGCGCCATCTCGGCGCACGCGCGCTCGAGCTCCTCGACATGCTGGAGCACGCGCTCGATGCGCACGACGTCGAACGACTCGTCGTCGTAGGCCAGCGCGGTCACGTCGCCGGGCTCGTAGCGCACCGGCAGTGACGCGTCGTGGCGCTCGCGTGCCGCCTCGAGCATCGCTTTGCTGACATCGATGGCCACTACCTCGCCACCGGGCTCGACCGCGGCCGCCATCTCACGCGCGTCGGCACCGAGCCCGCAGCCGACCTCGAGCACGCGCTCGCCCGGCTGCAGCGCCAGCATCTCGGCCGCGCGGTCGTGGAGCGCGCGCACGTCGGGGATGGCGGCCACCGCCTCCAGGTAGGCGACGAGGTGAGGGGCCACGCCGGAGTGGTCGACGTCTTTGAAGACGTGGTCGGTCTCGATCTTCATCTCCGGCACTACGGCAACGTACCGAAGGCCAAGTCGGCGAGTCGCGCCAATGCGCTTGTCGGACGCACCGCCGTCGGCGACCATGCACCGATGTCGGAGGTGCCAGCCGCGGCGGGCGTCCGGCTGACGTGGGACGACCTGCCGTCGACGCTGCGCGACGCGGTGGCGGACTGCCTCGGCGCGCCGGTCGTTGCGACGACGAGCCGGCCCGCCGGCTTCTCCCCCGGTGTGGCACTGCGCATCGAGACCGCGCGCGGCGACGTCGCCTTTCTCAAGGCGGTTGGCGACTACCCCAACCCGACGGCACCGGAGATGCACCGGCAGGAGATCGTGGTGACGCGGGGCCTCGCGGGACAACCGTTCGTCCCTGCTCTGCGCTGGACCTACGACCGCGACGGCTGGGTCGCGCTGCTCTTCGACTACGTCGACGCCGAGCCGCCGACGATGCCGTGGGAAGTCGACGACCTCGACCGCGTGCTCGCGACCGTGGTCGAGATGCACGCGGCGCTGACGCCGCCACCTGTCGGCGTACCGACGATGGCCGAGTCCTTTCGCGACGACTTCGCCGGCTGGCGGACGCTCGCGCGTGGGGACCAGACGTCCGCGCTCGACGAATGGACGCGAGCGAACGTCGAGCTGCTCGCGGAGGCAGAGTCGCGCTGGGCGGCCGCGGCCGCGGGCGAGACGTTGCTGCACGCCGACCTGCGCGCCGACAACCTGCTGCTCGCGCCCCACCAGGTCTACGTCGTCGACTGGCCCTGGGCGTGCGTCGGTGCCGCCTGGGTGGACGTCGTCGGGATGGCGCCGAGCGTCACGATGTACGGCGGACCGCAGCCGGACGACGTACTCCACCGCTACGTCGCGGCCGGGGGTACGCGGCCCGCCGACGACGCGCTCGTCGCGATGGTCGCGGCGATCGGCGGGTACTTCGTCGAGCGCTCGGTGCGACCGGCAGAGCCCGGGTTGCCCACCGTCCGCGCCTTCCAGACCGCGCAGGGCGCGGTCTGCCGCGACTGGCTACGTCGCCTGCTCGGCTGAGCCGCCCACCCGCCACACCGCCGTCGGCTGCTACCCTGGGCACCTCCCGTCGTACGACTCGAAGGTTTCCGCGTGGCCAACATCAAGTCGCAGCTCAAGCGCATCCAGACGAACGAGAAGGCACGCCTGCGCAACAAGGCGGTCCGCTCGGCACTCAAGACCTCGGTACGCCGTTTCCGCGAAGCCGCGGACGCCGGCGACCGCGACACCGCGACACAGGCGATGACCGACGCGGCACGTGCTCTCGACAAGGCCGCCAGCAAGGGCATGATCCACGCGAACCAGGCCGCGAACCGCAAGTCGGCGATGGCCAAGCGTGCCAACGCGCTGAGCTAGGCCCCTTAGCCGTCGTCGGGCGGGCGCCGCGCTGGCGTCGCCCGCAGCACTCCAGCGAGCAGGTCGTGAAACTTCACGACCGCGGCCATTGCGACCGGCAGCACGACCGGCGTCCAGGCACTCCACCGGTCGGCCAGCGCGCCGATGATGCCGATGGTGCCGACGCCTTCAAAGAGCGCGGCACGCTGCCACGCGCTGGGCTGCACGTGCCGCAGCCGGAGCAGCCGGATGTAGAGCGGATGCTTGAGGTCGCCGGATGGCGCGTCGAGCGTCGTCATCGGGCACCCGCCGCGCGCTCCGCGGTCACACCGATGACGGCGTGCTCCAGCGCGTAGTGCTGGTCGGCCGCTCCGCCTTTCACCGCGACGTCGAGGTCCGCCACGACCTGGTGCGCGCGCACCAGGGTGTCCGGTGTCCAGCCGCGGCTTTGCCGCCGGGCGACCTTGACGGCATACGGCGACATGCCGAGCTCGCGCGCCACGTCATCGTCGCTGCCGCGGCCGGCACTGACGACGCGCGCGACCGCACGGATCCGCGCCGCGAGCGCGCCGACGAGCAGGACCGGGTCGAGGCCGGTGGCCAGCGCGAAGCGCAGCTCGGCGAGTGCGCGGCCGAGCTCGCCGTCGACGGCATAGTCGGCGAGGTTGAACCCGCTGGCCTCCGCCCGGCCGCGCAAGAAGCGCGCGACGTCGGCTTCCTCGACCGTGCCTGCCGTGTCGTCGGCGAGTTGCCCCACGGCCGCGGCAAGCTCGCCGAGCACGTCGCGGCGCGCCGCTGAGCCGGTCTTCATCGCGCTCGCGCTGCCGAGCGCCTCGACGATCGCCCGGCAGGCGGCCACTGACGCCGCGCCGCCGTGGCGACGGAACTCCTGCTGCACGAAGCCAAGCTCCTCGGCCGGCTTCAGCCGCGCGCAGCTGACGACGGGCGCGCCGGCGCGCCGCGCGGCCTCGACGAACCGCTTGCCCTTCGCGCCGGTGGCGTGGACCAGCACGAGCGCGACGTCGGGCGCCGGCGACTCGACGTAGGACGCCAGGGCCGCGCCGAGTCGCTCGTTGTCCTTCTTGTCGAGCTCCTCTGCGGCGCGGATAACGACGAGACGCAGTCCACCGAAGAGCGACGGGGTTGCGAGGTCCATGAGGAGGTCGTCACCGAGGGTGCGCGCGTCGAGCTCGGTCACCTCGACCGCGGGATCCATCTCGCGGGCCGTCGCCGTCAGCTCGTTGATGGCGCGGCTGACGAGCAGGTCCTCGCTGCCGGCGATGAGCGTCACGGGGGCGACACGCGTCGGCGGCATGCGTCAAGGATCGCACGTGCGCAGCGCCGAACGACGAAGCCGCGGCTGTCCCAGTCAGCCGACACGCACGTTGGC
>JBHELW010000069.1:0-4001 GCA_046262915.1 Mycobacteriales bacterium
GCGGTCAGTCGACGCCGTAGTCCAGTCGTTCCGGTCATGGGACTCCCTCTCAGCCGGCCGTCGATCGGCCACCAGTCGCGCAACACCGTAGCGATCCTGCCCGGTTAGGACGAAAACCGACACGACGGGTCGCCCTAGCCGGGAGGTGACAGAAACGCCACTGGGGCGGCCCCCGAAGGGACCGCCCCAGTGGGACGAACTGTCTGGACTACCGGCGGATCGTCGCGACCCGGTCCGGAGACTGCCCAGGCAGGTTGTTCACGTCACCGTTCGTCCTCGCGAAGAACGAGAACGTCCGGCCACAGGCCAGGAAGCGCCGCTGGGTCACGTAGGTCCCAGTGGACGACGTCCGCGCCTGGATCGCCAGGGTGATCGCACCGCCGGAGCGGTAGTAGACGTTCACGACCTGGCCGGGCTTGACGGGCAGCGTGCCACCGGAGAACCGGAGGACACAGCCCGGCAGCGAGCTGACCGCAAGGCTGACGCGGCCGGCAACGCTGATGATCGGCTGAGCAAGGCTCGTGAAGCCGCAAGCCCGTGCGGCGACGCGAGTGGTGTAGCGCGGCGTGACCAGGAAGTCGATCGTGCCGCCAACCGGAACGGTCGCGGTACGAACGGCGGTGTAGGTCGCGCCGGAGATGCGGGCGAGCAGCTCAACCGTCGACCCGACCGGGGCGGTCACACGGACCGTCGAGGCCTGGCCGGCGAGGATGAGCGACGGGGCGATGGAGATGGTCACGCTCGCCTGGGTCGCACCGACGCAGGCACTCGGCGGCGGAGTCGACGTTGCCGTCGAGGTCGCCGTCGTAGTGGCCGTTGTCGTTGCCGTTGCTGTCGCTGTTGCTGTTGCTGTTGACGTTGCTGTTGCTGTTGCTGTTGGGCTGGTTCCGGTGAACCACACCTTGGTCACCGTGGCGGTGCAGTTTCCAGCAGTGTTCGCGCCAGGCGACCCTGCGGGAGCAGTGCCTTCAGCGCCAGTGCCGGTGTCGTTCGTGGTTCCGGCTGGCTGCTGGCACTCTTCGGTCGCCGGCGTGACGGTTGCGCGCTGGCAGCCGAACTGGATGTTGAGGATGTTCGGCGTGCAGCCCTGCGCCAACTCACCGGTGATGCTCTCAGTGCCCGTCTCGTTCTGGGCAGTCTGAGTGCGCACCTGGACCTGGCCCTGGGCGTTGGTGACGCCGTACGGCTGGCCGCTGAATGCAGGGTCGCTGCCACCAGCGGGGTCGATCGTGGTCGTCGGCGAAACGATCGCGCCCGGACCATTCTCAGTGAAGACGACGACCTGACCCGGAACCGGGTTGCCCGCCACGTCAGTCACCGTGCAGGTGACAACGTGCTGGGTTCCGGCGGGGTTGGTCGCGTTCGCGGGGGAGCAGACGATGAACCGCGCGAGACCGGTCCAGGTCTTGAGGATCTGGTCCTGCGGCTCGAACGACTGCGCACCCGGCCCGCCGGGGGTACCGATCGGCGGGGTCTGCTCGGCGTAGCCGACGATGGTGTCGGTGCCCGGAGGCGAGTCGACCTCGGTCGCCGTGGACGCCCCTGAAATGGTGTTGTCGTCATAGGCACAGACGACCTGACCGTTGTTGTCGGTCACGACTGCTGGACCGCCGACGTTAGGCGCCGCGAGCGTCCCGCCGGTGCACGGCTGCGAGCCGACCTCCGCCGCGTTTGGGCCGGCGATGACGTCGAACGACAGCTGGACGTTGCCGAGCGGGATGGTGCCCTGCGTGCCACCGAAGGCCGTGCAGGTGAAGGCGTGCGTTGTGTCCTCGGGGTTCGACTTGGTCTCCGGCTCACAGTCGACGCGCGTGATGCCGGCCTGGCCGCCGGTCACCCAGGTCTTGACCGAGGTGTCCTGCGGCTCCGACGGGTCTGGCATGTCGTTCGCGACAGCCGTGTTGCCCGCCGCCTGCACGTTCTCCGAGAAGGCCGTGATGTTCATCGTGCCGGCCTGGTTGGAGTAGACGCCGATGGTGCTCCGCTGGGTCGTACCCGTTGCGGTCGTGCTGTCGTAATCGCCGTGGCACGTCACGAGCGCGGTCGAGGTGCCGGTCGGCTGCGGGTTGGCCGTGCAGCCGCTGCTTGCAGGTCCCGGTGCGGTCCCTGCGGCGACGTTGCCCGTCGGGGCGGTAACCGTGTCGGGCGCCGCCTGCGGGTTCGGCTGCGCGGACGATGCGGCACCCGGGTCGCAGAACCCGATGATGAGGCCTGCGGTGCCGGTCTGCGTGATGAGCACCTCGAAGTGCCGCGACTGCGTCTCCGGCCCCGTCGTCGTGACGACGAAGGCGTTACAGGTGCCGACAGCGGCGGTGTCCGTGTCGGGTGCCAACGTCACGCTGGTGACGTTGTCGTGGCTGGCGAACGCCGTGCCGGCCAGCGGGACTGCTACCGCGAATGCGGTCGCGAGGGCGCCGACTGCAGCGGTGAGGCTGCGCGGCGCCCATCTCGTTCGTGTCATGCAGTGTCCTTTCGGTACTGGCCGACAACCCTTGCCGGCGATGTGCAGCTTTGCCGCGAGCAAACCGAGCTCGCCCCACCTAAGCGAACGCCAGGGGGACGCGCCGGTCGCGCGTCGCGGCGGAGATTACCCGGTGTCACCTCCTCGATGCATAACGGAACGGTCACGGCGCGTCGGTGGGCGCCGTCACCGCCTCCGAAAGGACAGGTTCCGGAGTGGAGCTGAGCTCAGGCGCCGGCAGCGCGCTGACGACGAGGCCCGCGTCCGTCGTCGTCACCACTGGCTCGGCGGTGCCGTTCGTGGTCAACGTGACCGTCTCCGACTGCACGGTGACGAGGTCGCGCGCGAGCACGAACTGAACGGAGATGCCGTTCACGACATTCGAAGCGCCAGCGCCCGGCACGACGGCACCGTCCATGCGCACGTGCACCGCGCCGTCCGGCGCGACGAGCACGTCCGTCGGTCCCGGCGCGATGCTCAGGACGCCGGTCGTCCCGCCGGAGGAGAAGCTGGCGGCAAGCTCGAGCACGGCGTTCGCGTCGTACGCCGGCTGTATCAACGTCTGGTCGAGGGTGAACTCACCGAGCACCGTCGGGACGGTGAGCACGCTGCTCGAGGCGAGCGTGTCGGGGGCCGGCGTCGTGAGGCTCTGGTTGGTGATCTCTGCCGAGCCGGTGGCCGGGACTTCCCCGCGCAGCTGGAACCGCGGCAATAGCGCGTCAGGCGCGCGCGCCGGCGCCGACCCAGGGATGGCTGGCGACCCGGCCGCGCGCGCCGGTGTGACCACGGTTGCCGGTACCGACCGCGCCGGGCGTCGAGTTGCGGCACCGCGCAAGGTTGCGCTCGTCGCGCGCACCGTGCCGTGCACGGCGCGCACCGCGGCGGTCGCGCGACCATGGGCCGCCGCGGAGACGTCCGCCGGGACCTTGGGACCAACGAACGGCGCTGGCGCGGCCGCAGCGTTGGCGGGCACCGCTTGCGGGGCGCGGCGCATGCCATCGCGCGGCACCGGCGCGTCCAGGGCCGCGATGGCCGGCACGTTGGTACGGGCCGCGTGGGTCGCCGTAGCCCGCGAGCTGCGACTCGCCGGGTCGGTGTTGATCGCGCGCAGTGTCGACGCGGCGACGGGCAAGCAGATGAGCACGAGAACCAGCGCGCCGATCCGGTGCGCGGACCGAGCGAGTCGGTGGGCCAGCGGGGCGCACGCCGTCTCCGCATCGGTCCCCGGCTGCACCGAGGTGCCGAGCAGCAGCCGGCGCAGGGCGCGGCGCGCACGGTAGAGCAGGTGCTTGACGTTGTGCTCCGGCACGCCGAGCTCGGCGGCGATCTGCGGGAGCGACTTCTCCTCGATCTCGCGCTTGACCAGCGCCGCCCGGTGCAGCGGGCTGAGCAGCGACAGCGCCTCGCGCACGATCGCCGCGTCCTCGGCCCGGATCACCGGGTCGGCCAGCTCGGCGTCGTCGTCGGCGAGGTTGTCTTCTTGCAGGCTGTCCAGGTCGATGAGCCGAGGGCGGCGCTGGTCGGCGCGGTAGCGGTCGAT
>JBHELW010000070.1:0-2109 GCA_046262915.1 Mycobacteriales bacterium
GACGACGTGCACACCCTTGCCGTCAAGGGCGTTGAGATACGCCGGGAGCGTGCCGACCAGCGTCTTGCCCTCGCCGGTCTTCATCTCCGCGATGTTGCCGAGGTGCAGCGCGGCGCCGCCCATGAGCTGAACGTCGAAGTGCCGCTGGCCGAGCGTGCGCTTGGCGGCCTCGCGGACCGTTGCGAAGGCCTCGGGCAGAAGGTCGTCGGGTGTTTCGTCGTCCGCGAGGCGCTTGCGGAACTCGTCGGTCATGGCCCGGAGCTCGGCGTCGGTCAGCCCGACGAAGTCGTCCTCGACGGCGTTGACCTGGTCGGCGAGGCCTTTGAGCTTGCGCAGGATCTTGCCCTCGCCCGCGCGGAGAATCTTGTCGAACACCACGAAGCTGAACTCCTAGTCGGCGGCCCGCGGCACGCCCGCGCGGCACAGCGGCGATCCGGCCGCATCGGCAACCATCGTAGGCGGTACGTAACGGGGCGCCGGCAGGGTCCGGCGATCTGGCCTCTAGGTGATCTCGAGCAGCTTCTCGCGCACGGCGTAGACCACGGCTTCCATCCGCGAGTGCAGTTGCAGCTTCTCGAGGATGTTGCGGATGTGGTTCTTGACCGTGTTCTCGCTGATGAAGAGCTCCTTGGCGATCTCGCGGTTCTGCAGGCCCCGTGCGACCGCGCGGAGGACTTCCATCTCGCGATCGGTGAGCCGAGGGGCCGGGACTTGCTGGCGGTCGTCGCCCTTCTTGACCATCGCCGAGAACTCGGTGAGCAGCTTCGACGCCATCGATGGCGAGATCAGCGACTGGCCGCCGTGCACCGCGCGAATCGCGCTCGCGACCTCGTCGATGGAGATCTCCTTGAGGAGGTAGCCCGACGCGCCCGCCTTGATCGCGTCGTAGAGGTCCGCCTCCTCGTCGCTCATCGTGAGCATGATGATCTTGGTCGACGGCACCGCGTCCTTGATCGCCGTGCAGGCGTCGATCCCGCCGCGCTTCGGCATGCGCACGTCCATCAGCACGATGTCGGGTGTGGTTGCGATCGCCCGATCGATCGCCTCGGCGCCGTCAGATGCCTCACCGACGACCTGCATGTCGTCTTCCTGGTCCAGCACCATCTCCAGGCCACGGCGAAAGAGCGCATGGTCGTCGACGACGAGGACCCGGATCGCCTCCTGGTCGTCCCGCTCGGGGAAGACCTCGTCCGTCACGCGCGGGCCTCCTGTGCTAAGCCGACTGCCCCGCCGCCGCGACCGGCGCCGAGTCCAGACGGATCACACCGTAGTCATAGCCATGCCGGCGGTAGACGACGCTCGGCAGCCCCGTGAGCGTGTCGTGAAACAGGAAGAAGTCGTGCCCGACGAGCTCCATCCGGTGCAACGCGTCGTCGATCGTCATCGGCGGCGCGGCAAAGGTCTTCTCGCGCACGACCTGGCCCGGCGCGGCATCAGCGTCGTCGTCCGCCGCGGACTCGGTCGCGCGCGCAGCGTCACCGTTGAGGGAGACAGGCGGCGTCGACGGACCCCGCGCTTGCGTTGCGTGGTGCACGTGGCGTTTGTCGGCTGCCCGACGTAGCCGCGACTCGAGCTTGCCCAGCGCCAGGTCTAGAGCGGCGTACTCATCGGCGGCGGCTGCCTCGGCGCGGATCACCGGGCCCTTCGACACGCACGTGACCTCGACCCGGTCCTTGCTGCCGGACAGGCGCGGGTTGCGTTCCTCGCAGACCTCCACTTCGAGCCGGATGATGCGCTGGTTGAAGCGCTCGACCTTCGCGAGCTTCTCGCTGGCGTGCCGGCGGAACTTCTCGGTCACGTCGGTCTTGCGACCCTTCACGACAATGTCCACGCGGCTCCTCTCACCCGGGGACGCGTGATGCCCGCGCGGCCGACCTGGTCTTTGACCCCACATTCGCCTGCTGAGGCTTCCGCGACCGCAACGGTCACTACCGGCCTTCTCCCGCCGGCGTGGTCGTCGGGACCGCGAGCGGGGCAGGTCTTACTCCTAAGCCGCACCATGATCGGACGACGAGAAGTCGCCTTACGTGGGCCGTTTCGCCTGCGACTGGCATCGGCTAGCGCCATCTTGCGGATGGCGCGCAACCACGGACCCGAGCGGGCATCACG
>JBHELW010000071.1:0-4709 GCA_046262915.1 Mycobacteriales bacterium
GGACCCGCAGGTGCCCAACTACGGCCGGCCGGGGCGGGGGCTCAAGCTGGAGAAGGGCCTCGCCGTGGCCATCGAGCCGATGATCAACCTCGGCACCCGGCTGACGCGGACCCTCGACGACGAGTGGACCGTCGTGACCCAGGACGGCATGGCGTCGGCGCACTTCGAGCACACCGTGACGCCCACGGACGATGGTCCCTGGGTGCTCACGGCGCTCGACGGCGGCAAGGCGAAGCTCGCCGAGATCATGGCGGCGGCCTCGCCCGGCTGAGGCTCGCGGTTGCCGGGGCGGACACGCCCGACGTACACTTTCGGTTCGGCTCGCTGGGCTGGCTGCTCCCGCGCGCCTTCCGTCACTTGCACTGCTGTTGTCGTCATGGAATGCGGAGGACATGCCCAAGAAGGACGGGGCCATCGAGATCGAAGGCCGTGTCGTCGAGCCGCTCCCCAACGCCATGTTCCGCGTGGAGCTGCAGAACGGCCACCGCGTCCTTGCCCACATCTCCGGGAAGATGCGTCAGCACTACATCCGCATCCTGCCGGAGGACCGGGTCGTCGTAGAGCTCAGCCCCTACGACCTCACCCGCGGGCGCATCGTCTACCGCTACAAGTAACCGGCCACTCGACGGAAAGCCCGATGAAGGTCAAGCCGAGCGTCAAGAAGATCTGCGACAAGTGCAAGGTGATCCGCCGGCACGGCCGGGTGATGGTCATCTGCGACAACCTGCGGCACAAGCAGCGGCAGGGCTAGTCGTCGTCGTAGTAGCCAAAGCGGCCCAGCCGACCACCTGGTCGGTCACTCCCGGCACGGAGGCCGGGACCTCGCCAGCGAGCGGGGACGGGACTGCGCAGACCTCCGCGAAGGTTAGGAACCACTAGATGGCCCGACTGTCCGGCGTAGACCTGCCGCGCGAAAAGCGCCTCGAGGTCGCGCTCACCTATATCTACGGCATGGGTCGCACCCGCGCCGCGAAGACGCTCGAGGCGACCGGCGTCAGTCCCGACGTGCGTGTCAAGGACCTCACCGACGATGACGTCATCAAGCTGCGCGAGTGGATTGACGGCAACTACAAGGTCGAAGGTGACCTACGCCGAGAGGTCGCGCAGGACATCAAGCGCAAGGTCGAGATCGGGAGCTACCAGGGGATCCGTCACCGTCGCGGTCTGCCGGTGCACGGTCAGCGCACCCACACGAACGCGCGCACCCGTAAGGGCCCGAAGAAGACGGTCGCCGGCAAGAAGAAGGTAGGGAAGAAGTAGTGCCTCCCAAGACCCGACAGCCCGGCGCCGCGAAGAAGGTCCGGCGCAAGGAGAAGAAGAACATCGCGCACGGTCACGCGCACATCAAGAGCACGTTCAACAACACGATCGTGTCGATCACCGACCCGAACGGCAACGTGATCGCCTGGGCGAGCGCGGGCCACGTCGGGTTCAAGGGGTCGCGCAAGTCGACGCCGTTCGCGGCGCAGATGGCGGCGGAGAGCGCCGCGCGCAAGGCCCAGGAGCACGGCGTACGCAAGGTCGACTGCTTCGTCCGCGGTCCGGGCTCCGGCCGCGAGACGGCGATCCGCTCGTTGCAGGCCGCCGGGCTCGAAGTCGGCGCCATCTCCGACGTCACCCCGCTGCCGCACAACGGCTGCCGCCCGCCCAAGCGCCGCCGCGTCTG
The DNA here is from genome assembly GCA_046262915.1 of Mycobacteriales bacterium. Classification (GTDB taxonomy): domain Bacteria; phylum Actinomycetota; class Actinomycetes; order BP-191; family BP-191; genus JBHELW01. The sequence goes on from JBHELW010000071.1 coordinate 1,667, forward strand.
ACCCGAAGTCACCCGAGGAGAACACCGAACACATGGCCAGGTACACAGGCGCGGACTGCAAGCGCTGCCGCCGGGAGAAGATGAAGCTCTTCCTCAAGGGCAGCAAGTGCGAGTCCCCGAAGTGCCCGATCGAGATCCGCCCCTACCCCCCGGGCGAGCACGGTCGCGGGCGCTCGAAGGACAGCGAATACCTGATGCAGAAGCGCGAGAAGCAGAAGTGCGCGCGCATCTACGGCGTGCTCGAGAAGCAGTTCCGCGCCTACTACGAGGAGGCCAGCCGCCGCCAGGGCAAGACCGGCGAGAACCTGCTGCGCCTGCTCGAGAGCCGGCTCGACAACGTCGTCTACCGCGCCGGACTCGCTCTCTCGCGCGACATGGCGCGCCAGCTCGTGCGCCACGGCCACATCCTGGTCAACGGCAAGAAGGTCGACATCCCGTCGTACCGGGTCAGCGAGAACGACATCGTCGAGGTGCGCGAGAAGTCGCGCACGATGACGCCGTTCATCGTGGCGAAGGAGACCTTTGGCGACCGTCCCGTGCCGCCGTGGCTCGAGGTCATCGGCTCGCAGATGCGGGTGCTCGTGCACGCGTTGCCCGCGCGCCAGGTGATCGACACCCCAGTTCAGGAGCAGCTCATCGTCGAGCTCTACTCGAAGTAGGCACCGGACCGCGTGCGGCCGGCAGCTGCGCACCACCACTCGGGCGTCATATAGCGGTCGCCCGGAAACCGACGGAGGACATCTTGCTCATCGCTCAGCGCCCCACCCTTTCGGAAGAGACGGTCAGTGCGAGCCGGTCGCGGTTCGTCATCGAGCCGTTGGAGCCGGGCTTCGGTTACACCCTGGGCAACTCGCTACGGCGGACGCTGCTCAGCTCGATCCCCGGTGCCGCCGTCACGTCGATCCGCATCGACGGTGTGCTGCACGAGTTTTCGACCGTGCCCGGTGTCAAGGAAGACGTCACCGACCTGATCCTCAACCTCAAAGAGCTCGTCGTCTCGTCGGAGTCCGACGAGCCGGTCGTCATGTACCTGCGCAAGCAGGGCCCCGGTGACGTGACGGGCGCCGACATCGCGCCGCCGGCCGGCGTCGAGGTGCACAACCCCGAGCTGCCCATCGCGACGCTGAACAAGAAGGGCAAGCTCGAGATCGAGCTGACGGTCGAGCGCGGCCGCGGCTACGTCTCCGCCGTACAGAACAAGCAGCCTGGGCAGGAGATCGGCCGTATTCCGATCGACTCGATCTACTCGCCGGTGCTCAAGGTGACCTACAAGGTCGAGGCGACGCGCGTCGAGCAGATGACGAACTGGGACCGGCTCATCGTCGACGTCGAGACCAAGCCGTCGATCACACCGCGCGACGCGATGGCGTCCGCCGGGAAGACCCTCGTCGGTCTCTTCGGTCTCGCCCAGGAGCTCAACGCCGACGCCGAGGGCATCGACATCGGCCCGTCGGCCGCCGAGGGTGCGCTCGCCGCGGACCTGGCGCTGCCGATCGAGGAGATGGACCTGACGGTCCGCTCGTACAACTGCCTGAAGCGCGAGGGCATTCACACGGTGGGCGAGCTCATCACGCGCAGCGAGGCCGACCTGATGGACATCCGCAACTTCGGCGCGAAGTCGATCGACGAGGTCAAGGGCAAGCTGCAGTCGATGGGTCTCGCGCTCAAGGACTCGCCGCCCGGCTTCGACCCCAGCAGTGTCATCGACTCGTTCGACGACTACGACGAAGGCCTCTCGCCCGAGGAAGCGCTCTAACCCGCAAGCGCCCGGACCGCACTGCATCTGAGGAGACGACTGCGATGGCAACCCCCACCAAGGGACCGCGCCTGGGCGGCAGCCCCGAGCATCAGCGGCTGCTGCTCGCCAACCTCGCGGGGTCGCTGTTCGAGCACGGGCGGATCACGACGACGCAGGCGAAGGCGAAGGCACTGCGGCCGATCGCGGAGAAGCTCATCACCTTCGCGAAGCGCGGTGACCTGCACGCGCGGCGTCAGGTGCTGACCGTCGTGCGCCGCAAGGATGTCGTGCACACGCTGTTCGCCGAGATCGGGCCGCGTTACGCCGAGCGGCTCGGCGGCTACACGCGGATCACCAAGCTCGGCCCGCGCAAGGGTGACAACGCGCCGATGGCGGTGATCGAGCTCGTCGAGGCGGAGACGATCCAGCAGCAGGCGGTCAGCGAGGGCGAGCGCGCCCGTGGGACGCGCTTCGTTCGCCGCCGCGGCAAGGGCGCCGCGTCCGCGGCGTCGCCTACTTCCGCCGTAGCCGAGGAGGCCGCCGTGCCCGACGAGACCGTCGTTCCCACGCAAGGCGACACCGACGCCGAACCGGCGGAAAGCGCGGACGAGGCGGCCGACGCGGCGGGCGCCGAAGATGCGGCCGAGGTCTCCGGCGGAGACACGCCCATCGAGGAGCCGGCGACGACCGACGGCGAGTTCACCGAGTCGGGTGCGGGCAACCAGGCCGAGTCGGCGAGTGACACCTCGCAGGCCGAGGGCGAGCCGGAGACCGGCGACGCCTAGGGCTAGGCAACCTGCTGACGAGCCCGTCGCCGCCCCTGCGGCCGACGGGCTCGTTCGCGTCCGGCTCGACCTCGGCTACGACGGCGCGCCGTTCTCCGGGTGGGCGCGGCAGCCCGCCCGACGCACGGTTCAGGGCGAGCTGGAAGACGCACTTGGCAAGGTTCTTGGCGCACCCGTGTCATTGACGGTTGCGGGGCGCACCGACGCGGGTGTGCACGCGACCGGACAGGTTGCGCACTTCGACGCACCCGTGTCCGTGGAGCCAACCGAGATTGTGCGGCGCGTGAACCGTGCGCTCGACGACTCGATCCGGGTCTACGCCGCGCAGCAGGTGCCGTCGACGTTCGACGCTCGCTTCTCGGCGCTCTGGCGGCGCTATTCCTACCGCGTCGCCGACGCGACGAGCGCGCAGGGTCCGCTCCGCCGGCACGACACGGTGTGGCACCCCCGCGCGCTCTCGCTGCGCGCAATGCGGTTGGCGAGCAAACCGCTCGTCGGCGAGCACGACTTCGTGGCGTTC
>JBHELW010000072.1:0-6425 GCA_046262915.1 Mycobacteriales bacterium
GTCCGCTTCGCGCGCGGTGGCCGCCGCGTGCTGCGGACCACGCTCGACAAAAGCGCTCGGCTGCAGGCGCTGCCCGACCTCTTCGGCTCGGGACGGCACGACATCCTCGTAGCCGAGTCGGCAAGCGGCTGCTGCGGCTACTTCTTGAACTCGTCCGACGCGCGAGTCATCCGGCTCGTGAGCGGTGAGTTGTCAATTGTTCGGCTGGCGAACGGTCATGAGCTGAACCTCTTCTTCGACGGCGGTCGAGGTGACGCCTACGCCGGCATCACGTGTGACCGCGCTGAGCATCTCGTGACGGGCATCCAGCTGATGCCAACGACAGGTCGCGACACGTTCGTCGAGTCCCGCCAGTGGATTCGCATCGAGGGCGCGACTGCGAGCATGACGCTGATGCCGAAAGCGACGCGGCGCATGACTGCCGCCCAAGCGCTGGCGCGGACGCGCACGCGGTGCGGCGCGATGACCCCGGACGGCTGGGCTGCAAGTCCACTGCCGCGGGCATGTGCGGCGTCATCACTGCGGTTCTCGCTCGGACCGGAGCATGGCTCTGCGACCGGCCAGCATGGCGCCATCCTGCGCCTGACGAACGCCGGCCGGTCCGTCTGCCGCCTCCGCGGCTACCCGCGGGTGTCGTTCGCGGACGCGCGGGGCGCCCTGCCGTTCCGATACTCGGACGCCGGGTCGCAGTACGTGACCAAGGCAAAGCCCGCGACGGTGCTGCTCGCCCCTGGCGACGCGTCGTACTTTTACGCGGCGAAGTATCGCTGCGACGCTGGCGACGCACACGCCGCGACGCGCGTGCAGGTCCGGCTGCCGGATGGTGGCGGCACGCTGGGCGGAAGTTTCTCGCGCGGAGCGCTCGACGTCTCGTACTGCCGCGGTGGTCGCGCAGATCCCGGCAACGCGATCGGTGTCTCCCCGATCGTGTTCACCCCGGGCGCGGTCGAGCCGTCAGTCTGACCTCAGTCGGCTGAGCGTGATGCACTTGCGCACCGACCCGGACGATGCCGAGGGGGACAAGTGACCGCACGAGTCGATGTCTATACGGCGGCGCTGGAGCGGGCGACGGCGCATGTGCGCGAGTGGCTGGAGTCGATGCCGGATCGGCCGATTCCGCCACGCGCGACGGCGAACGAGCTGCAGGCGAAGCTCGGCAGCACGCTGCCGGACGGCCCGACGGACCCCGCGGAGGTAATCGACGAGCTCGCCGCGCTCGTCGAGCCGGGGTTAATGGCGATGCCGTCCGGTCGTTTCTTCGGGTGGGTGATCGGCGGCAACCTGCCGGCAGCGCTCGCTTCGGACTGGCTGGTCAGCGCGTGGGACCAGAACAGCGCGACCCGCTTCGCGACTCCGGGTACCACCGCGGCCGAAGACGCCGCGGCGGACTGGTTGCTCGATTTGCTCGGGTTGCCGAGCGACGCGGCGGTCGGGTTCACGACCGGCGCGACCATGGCGAACTTCACGACGCTCGCGGCTGCGCGGCAGCACGTGCTCGCCGGAGCCGGCTGGGACGTGAACACCGACGGTCTCAACGGCGCACCGCGCGTGCGCGTGCTCGTCGGCGAGGAGCGTCACGACACGATCGACCTTGCGCTGCGCTACCTCGGACTCGGCGCGCCGACCGCCGTAGCGAGCGACGACCAGGGTCGGATCCGCGTCGACGCGCTCACTGAAGCGCTGGCTACTGCGGACGCTCCGACGATCGTGTGCCTACAGGCGGGCAACGTGCACTCGGGTGCGTTCGACGACATCCGGCGGGCGGCCACGGCCGCGCAGGACCGCGGCGCTTGGGTGCACGTCGATGGTGCGTTCGGTCTGTGGGCCGCCGCGTCGCCGCGGCTCGCGCACCTCGTCGACACGAGCGCGCCGGTGGACTCGTGGACGACGGACGCGCACAAGACGCTGAACGTGCCGTACGACTGCGGCATCGCCATCGTCTCCCGCCCGGAGGCGATGCGTGCGGCGATGGGCGCGCAGGCGAGCTACCTCATCCGAGTCGACGGACCGGCCGATCCGCTCGAGCGGGTGCCAGAGTTCTCGCGGCGCGCGCGCGGCGTACCGGTGTGGGCGGCGCTGCGCTCCCTCGGCCGCGCCGGCGTCGCCGAGCTCGTCGAGCGCTTCACCCACCATGCCCGCACGCTCGCCGACGGCATCGGGTCGATCCCCGGCGCGGAGATCCTCAACGACGTCGTGTTCACGCAGGTGTGCGTGTCGTTCGGGAACGACGAGAGAACCCGTGCGGTCACTGCGCGGCTGCTCGAGGACGGCACCGCGTGGATGTCGGGCTCCCGCTGGCGCGACCGCGACGTGCTGCGCGTGTCAGTGAGCAACTGGTCGACCGACGACGACGACATCGCGGCGTCCATAGACGCCGTACGCCGAGCCGCCGCATCGTGACCGCTGCTCGCCTCGAGGCGGGACGACGCGTCCCGGTCGCGCAGACGAATGCGTACAGTCAGCGCCGTGGAGCCAGGCGCCGCTCTGCTGGATGAAGGCCTCGCCGCCGTCCGCGCGGGTCGCTGGGCGGAAGGAGCGGCGGCGCTGGAAGGCGTCATCGCCGACCTTCCGGAAAGCAGTCCAGAGCTCCCCGATGCACTTGATGCACTCGCGGACGCCCGCTGGTGGTTGAACGACGCCGCTGCTGCGGCGACGGCTCGCGAGGCCGTGTACCGGTTGACGCGCGAGCGCGGCGAACGCTCGCGTGCCGCTCGTGCGGCCGCATGGCTCGCGCGCGAATACGCGGCGGCACTCGGCAACCCTCCGCTCGGTCGGGGGTGGCTGTCTCGGGCCATCGGGTTGCTGCAGTCCGACGCCGATGCCAGCGCCCACGGCTGGGTCGCGCTCGCGCGAGCGACGCTTGCCGACACGGCCGACGAGCAACGCGAACAAGCGACGGTCGCGCTCGATGCAGCGCGCGAGGTCGAGGACGCTGACCTCGAGCTCCTCGCACTGTCGCGACTCGGGCTCGCCCATGTGTCAGCAGGTGACATGCGGACGGGACTGGCGCGTTTCGACGAGGCAATGGCGGCTGCCACGGCCGGGGATGCGACCAACGTCACCACCGAGGCGCAACTGTGCTGCGACCTCGTGGTCGCCGCCGAGCTTTCCGGCGACCAGGCGTGGTTCGGCCGATGGGTCGAGACGGTGAACGAGGTTGCCGACGCACGCGGTCAGCCATCACCGGCGTCCTTCTGTACGACGTGCACCGCGGAGAACTCGGCGGCGCATGGTGACTACGAAGGTGCGGAACAAAAGCTGCACGTGGCGGTCGTGGATCTGGATCGGACCGGATGGCGGTCCCGCTGTGTGCCGCCGGGCGTGAAGCTTGCCGAGCTCTACGTCAACTGGGGTCGGCTCGAGGAAGCCGAACAGGCACTCGGTGCTGTCGACGACGAGGCGGCCCTGCTGGTGCGAGCCCGGATCGCCCTGGCCCGCGGCGAGCCGAGCGTTGCCGCGACCCTGGCGGATCGCGCGGTGCGTCGGCTCGGGCCGCGCGACCCACGGCTGGTGGCGTTCCTCGTCGTCGTCGTGGACGCACACGTCGCTGCCGGTCAGCTCGAGGCAGCAACAGCTGCGAGCGAATCCCTCGGCGTGCTGGCGGACCAGTTGGACGATCCGCGCACCCATGCACAAGCTGCGGTCGCGCGCGGCCGCACCGCAGCTGCCGCTGGCGCGGCGGAGCCGGCTTGCCTCGCCTTCGAACACGCGCTTGACCACGTCAGCGGCCTCACGTGTATCGAGGCGGGCCTCGCGTCGCTCGAGCTGGCGAAGCTACGAGCGGCCGAGCGGCCGGAAGTGGCTCGCGTCGATGCGAGAGCGGCGCTACGACACTTCGATGCGATCGGCGTCCAACGATTGAGCGACGAGGCTGCCGCGCTGCTCCGGACGCTCGGTGACCATTCCCGCGTCGGCGTAAAGGACGCCGGCACGTTGAGCAACCGCGAACAAGAGGTGCTCCGGCTGCTCGCCCAAGGCTTGACCAACCGCGAGATCGCCGGGCGCCTGTTCATCTCGACCAAGACGGCCGGCAACCACGTCAGCGCCATCCTGACGAAGCTTGGGCTCCGCAGCCGGACCGAGGCGGCGGCGTTCGCGTTGCAGCAGTCCATGTCGGAGTAGCCGGAAAACAGGGATTCCGATAGGGAACGCTCCCCATGCTTCCCGACCGCCGGCCGGGCAAGGTCCGGGTACCGGCCAATCAGGACGAGCCGGCAGAGCGAAGGGGGCACATCATGACCGCTCTCGAGACCACCGCAACGGTGGACGAGGAAGCAGTCGGTGCGCTGGCGGGCCGCATCTTCGAAGCCGGCGTCGGCGCGATGGAGCTTGTCAACGTGCATCTCGGCAGGGACCTCGGTCTCTATGCCGCGCTGCGCGACCACGGGCCGCTGACGCCCGGTGACTTGGCCAAGCGCATTGGTATCGACGAGCGCTACGCCAGGGAGTGGCTCGAGCAGCAGGTGATCGCCGGTTTCCTCGAAGTCGCCGACGCGACCGAGCAACCCGACGCGCGCAGCTTCCGACTCCCGCCCGTCAGCGAACAGGTGCTGGCGAACGAGCTGAGCCCGGCGTATCTCGCGCCGTTCGGCGCCTTTGTGGTGTCGCTGGGTGCGGCGTACCCGAAGGTGGCACAGGCCTATCGCAGCGGCGGTGGTGTCTCCTTCGGTGAGTACGGCGACGTGCTGCGGGCAGCGCAGGAGGCCTTGAACCGGCCGGCGTACGAGAACTTCCTCGCGGGTTGGATCGAAAACGGGCTGCCGGACGTGCACGAACGGCTGTCGTCCGGCGCGCAGGCCCAGATCGCAGACATCGGGTGCGGCGGCGGGTGGTCGACGATCAACCTCGCGAAGGTCTACCCCAGCGCGCGGGTCGTCGGGCTGGACAACGACAAGCCGTCAATCAAGCAGGCACGCACCAACGCCAAGGCTGCCGGCGTGGACAACGTCGAGTTCACGGCGAGCGACTCCGCCGACCCGGAGCTCAAGGGCCGCTACGACCTCGTGTGCATCCTCGAGGCGCTGCATGACATGCCGCAGCCAGTCCAGGCGCTGACGGCCGCGCGGAATCTCCTGGCACCCGGCGGCGCCATCCTCGTGATGGACGAGCGAGTCGCGGACGAGTTCGGCGCGGTCGGCGACCCGATCGAGCGAATGATGTACTCCGCGAGCGCCATCCACTGCCTGCTCGTGAGCAGGTCCGACGGCAAGTCGCAGGGGACGGGCGCGGTCTTCCGCACCTCCATTCTCGAGTCGTACGCCGAGCAGGCGGGCCTGCGCGTGACGGTGCTGCCGATCGAGCATGACTGCTGGCGCTTCTACCGGCTCGACGCCTGAACCAGAAGGGTCGTCCGCACCGTGACACATCTGCACGAGGGGTCGCACGCCGAATGCGACGAAGCGACGGAGTGACCCAGCACGACCACGCCCCCGCCGGCACGCCGGCGGGGGCCGTCGTGCTGTACATCGACGACTGCCCGCATTGGACGCTCGTCGCGCGGCGTCTGCGGATCGCATTGGCGCGGCTCGGTCTGCCGTCGTCGGTGCACTGCCACAAGGTCGCGTCGGCCGCGGAAGCTGAGACGATCGGCTTCCGCGGCTCGCCGACGATCCTCATCGACGGACAGGACCCGTTCCCGACCGACGAGGCACCAACCGGCTTGAGCTGTCGTCTCTACTGCACGAAGGACGGCGTCATCGGCGTACCGACGGTCGACCAGCTCGTCACTGCGATCCGTCCTGCTTGAGACTTCAACGGCCGAGGTAGATGAAGCCTTGGGCCTCGTCGCGGAAGTCGATGCCGGCGGCGCGGAGGGCGTCGTCCCAGTCGCCGCGGCAGCCCGAGTCGGCTGCCTCTGAGCCGTGGTCGGCAGTCAGCAGGATCGTGACGTCGTCGGTGACACCGTGACGGTCGAGGTGGTCGAGGAAGACCGACAGCCGCCGGTCCGTGTCGCGCAGCGAGGCGCGTGACTCCGGCGAGTGCGGGCCACCGCCGTGGTGGCCGGTGTCGGGCAGCACGCTGTTCCACCAGGTGAACGCGGGCGCGGTGCGCGGGTCGTCCCACAGCTGCAGCACCTGCGCGAGCCCGAGCGCGTCGACGCCGGTGCTCCAGGCGTAATCCGAGTCGGCGCGGACCCACTCCTGTGTGGCGTGCGGGTCCGTCGTCGCATCCGGCAGTAACGAGCCCATGTCCTTCGCGCCGCGCTCGCTGTCGCGCTCGCGGATGATGACGAAAGTCGAGTAGCCCGCGCCGCGGTCGAACATCTCGTTCACGCACGCGGTGCTCGCGTCGGGCCGACTGCGCGCGATCGCCTCGAAGACGGTCTCCACGCCTGGGCGCAGCAGGTCGACTGCGCGGTGCCAGGTCGCGGACTCGTTCGCCGCGACGCGCACGCCCGCCGCGCGGTCGAAGAACACGTTGTTGAC
>JBHELW010000073.1:0-3141 GCA_046262915.1 Mycobacteriales bacterium
TCCGCGCTCACCGTTCCGACGCTACCGGCGCGATCCGCCGATCCCGCCGAGGCGCGACGATCCGTGGACATTTTTTCGTGCACACGCGGTGCACAGCCTTGCCGCAGGTCATCGGCGCGCGGCGGGTCGCTAGGCGCCGCAATTCACAGGACCGTCCCCAGCGATTCCACCGGGACACGCGGCGCTGTCCCCACGATGTCCCCAGCGCTGTCCACAGTTGCGGCCGTCGCCCCATTGACCGCCCGGGGCGCCGCTCCTACCTTGCTCGACGACGAAGCCCCCGGGGCCTGAAGTCACCACTCGCAAGGGGAAGGCGAGCGGCGATGGAGGAAGCCGGGGGCTTTGCCTTGTCCGCGGGCTTTGCTCTTCGCCGCGCGTCAGTGGCCGGTGAAGCGGGGCGCTCGGCGTTCGGCTTGCGCCGCGAGCCCCTCGCGCAGGTCTGCGGTCGCCATCGTTGCCGGCTGCGCGAGCGCCTCCCACGCAAGCGCGTCGTCGATCGAGCGCGGGCGGCCGCGGCGTAGCGCGGCTTTCGTCAGACGTACGGCGAGAGGTGCCTGCCCCGCGACGCGTGCGGCGAGCGCATCGGCTTCCGCGAGCAGCGCATCGTCGGCGACCACGCGCTCGACGAGACCGATGCGCAGCGCCTCCTCGGCGTCGACCGCGCGCGCGCTGAAGAGCAGCTCGCGCGCCCGCGGCACGCCGACGGCCTCCGGCAGCAGGTAGGTCGCCGCCATGCCGGCGTGCATACCGAGCGCGACGAACGGCGCGCTGAACCGCGCCGACGCGGCGGCGTAGCGGATGTCTGCGGCGAGCGCGAGGCAGAGCCCGGCGCCGACGGCGGGGCCGTTGACCGCGGCGATCACGGGCACCTCGAGCTCGCGCACCGACAACCACGTCTCGTAGAACGGCAGCATCCGCGCGCGCACCTGCGCGACCTCGAGCTCGGGCGACTCGCCGATCCACGACAGGTCACCGCCCGCGCAGAATGCGCTGCCCGCACCGGTGACGACGACGCAGCGCGCGTCGGCATCGGCGCGCAGCGCGGCGACTGTGTCACCCCACGCGGCCGTGAGCTCCGCGGTCATCGCGTTACGCCGGTCCGGCAGGTTCAGCGTCAGGCGCACGACGCCGTCGGTGGAGCGGTCGACGAGCAGCACGTCGTTCGGCACGCGGCGGAGGTTAGCCCGCGAGAGCTGCGTGCGGGCTGCGGACGTTAGCCCGGGGGCGCGCGGCGGCGGCGGCTACGCCGCGAGCGACACCGCGCGGCGGCGGCGCGCCAGCGCACTCGCCGGCGGCGCGAGCAGCAGCAAGGCGAGGAAGCCGCCGACCGCTACGTCGCTTGCCTTCAGTGGCGGATGGGCCGCGACCGGCGTCGTCGCGGTCGCGTGAGTGCGATGCGCGTGCGTGGCGCGCGCACCGCGCGAGGTGTGCGCCGCGCGCGGCACGGCGCCGGAACGCCCCACCGCGGAACGCGCAGCTGGCGGTCGGGCGACGGCCTTCCGCCGTAGCGTCGCGGCGGGCGCGACCGCCACGCGCGGCACCGGCATTGCGTGGCCCGGGACGAGCACGGTCGCGGTGGCGTAGGCGATGCCCGGCTGGATCATGTGCAGCTCGCGCGCGGCCGCGCGCGACAGGTCGAACATCCGGTGCCCGACGTAGGGGCCGCGGTCGTTGATGCGCACGACCGTGCACCACTGCTCGCGGCAGACGCGCACCCACGTGCCGAACGGGAGCCAGCGGTGTGCGGCGGTGAGCTGGCCGCTGTCGAAGCGCTCGCCGCTCGCCGCGCGGCGACCGTGGAAGCCCGGGCCGTACCACGAGACGACGCCGCGATAGGTCACGCCCGCGACCATCGGCTGCAGGTGTGGGACCACCCGCGCGGTGACGACGCGCCGCGCACGGCTCGCGTGGGGCGCGACCGCGACCCTGGCGCGCACCGCGGCAAGGTCGGGGTCGAGCGCGCGATCGGCCGGCGCGTGACGCAGCGCGAGCGCGACACCAGGCGCGACGACGACCGCAAGCAGCACGCCGACCGCGGTTCGCGCGGCACTGGTCTGGGCAGTTTCCATGTGTTCCCGGCGCCGCGCTGGCGGCGGCGGGACCTCCGTCCACACTCGCGGCTCCCCCGGCCGCGGTCGCGAGACCGTATCGGACCCGGGCGCCCGCTTGCAATTGCAAGCGGAAGAACGGCCGAACGGGCGTAAAGGTTGGCAACTCCGGCAGCCGAGAAATACGTCGGAAGGTGACGCCCATGCCGGCACCGTCGCTTCGGTCCCAGTCCGGAGCGCCGCGAGCCGCCCGCCTCGCCCTTCGGGTGCTCGCGGGCGGCCTCGTCGTGGCCGTCGTTGTGCCCACGGTGGCCAACGCGGTCGGCGCGAGCCTGCCCAACCCCGTCGCGGTCGCCTGGCAGGCGACGAGCCGTACCGCGGGCGAGCTGTTCGGCGTCTCGAGCAACGAGGGCGACACGGGCCGGCCCGCGAGCGCCACCTCCGCCCTTCCCTCACGTAGCGCAGCCGAGCACGCGGCCGTCGTAGCCGCCGTCGCCAAGTGCGCTCCGCGCGGCGGCGACCCGCTGGAGCTCGTGGTCGGCGATGTCCTGCGCACGCACGGTGCGTTTACGACGGCGGCCGCCCGCGGGCAGACCTTGGTCACGCCGTTCGGGTCCTTCGACCTGTCGTCGGCCGCCGGCGCGGACGCCCTGTGCGACGCCCTCGACGCCGCGCGCGCCGCGTTGCCGAGCGCGGAGAAGCCGCGCACCCGCCCGTCACCGCATGCGCGGCCCAGCCCGCACCGCGGGTCCGGCTCGGACGACCGCCGCTCGGACGACCGCCGCGACCGTAACCGCGACCGTGGAAACGGCACCCAGAGCACCGGCCCGGGCCAGCGGATCCGCGAGATCGTCGGCCCCTGAGCCCTGCGCGCCAGGGTCCAGCACGCGCCGGACGCCCGAACGGAGCCTCCGAGCCTCCCGGCTGAGCACGGGATGGCCCACTACGCTGACCGGAGCAGACCCCGGACGTAGGAGGGCACCCGTGGCCGAGAAGTACGAGGGCTACTGCGTGAAGTGCAAGGAGAAGCGCGAGTTCGACGGTGAAGTGACCGAGACCGAGAACGGCCGCCGCATGGCCAAGGGCACCTGCC
>JBHELW010000074.1:0-16441 GCA_046262915.1 Mycobacteriales bacterium
GTGTGGAACTGCACGTCGGTCGCCAGGATGACGACCTTCAGCGCGGTCGGCCGGAAGCCCGCGTCCTGGCCCGGAGCGACGAAGTCGGCAGCGCCCGCATTGACCCCGGGGACAACGCGCTGCCCCTTCCCGGTGACCGACTGATACACGGCGGTGAGGTCCGACTCAGGGCCGTCGCCGCCGCCCGACGGCTCGAGCGCGCCGATGGCCTCGCGCAGTGGCTCGCCCGGCTCCGTGATCGGCAGCCGACGCTTGTAGGGATAGTCGTCGGGCTCGCCGTAGGGCTCGACGGGGTAGTCCTTGAAGTCACCGAGACCGAACTGCACGTCGAGTCGCAGCCGCGCGAGGTCGGTGACGATCTTGCCGATCCCCTCTCGCAGCCCGACGATCGTCGGCGTCATGCTGCCCGTCGTATCGACGACGAAGAACACGTCGACCGGGGTCGGGATGGCCGGCAGGTCGAGCACGTAGTCGACGCTCGTCGCCTCGCCGGGTGCGAGCCGGATGACGCCGTCACCGGGCAGGATGCGCGGCGGTGGCGCGGCGATGGGGTGCGTCTTTGGCAGCCGCGCGACCGGTGGCAGGCGCACGATCCGCGGGATCGTGAAGCGTCGCCGGAAGAGCGCAGTCCCCGCGTTGAAGTAGACCAGCGGCCGTCCCTCGTCGAAGACCAGCCGCGGTTCGTGCAGGCCGCTTGCGCCCGACGGCGTGACCTCGACGGCCGGCGCGGAACCGAGCTCGAGGTAGGCGTGCCCTCCGCTGGTGACCGCGAGTCCGGTTGCGGCGACGGGGCCGGCCGCGACGCCGTCGACACCCGCGGGGGCGAATGCCGCGCCCCAGGTCTTGCCGCCGTCGGTCGACCGCAGCTCGAGGTTGTCCGCGCCGCGGAACGCGACGACCGTCGTGGGGCCCGGCAGCGCGTGCACGACGACCGCTCCGCTGACAGCGCCGGGCGGCACCCGTGCCGAACTGAAGTCGACGGCGGTGAATGACGCTCCGCCATCGACGGAGTGCGCGAGACCGCTCGCGTTCCACGCCCAGAGGTTCGTCGGGGTTAGCGGGTCGAGCGCGAAGTCGACGAGTGGCCCGCCGGGCATCGTCGGACGCTGCTCCTGCCAGCTCGCGCCGCCGTCCCGCGTCGTCTGCAGCGACACGTCGAGCGAGCGCAGCGGCTGTTGCACCGCAAGCACGCACAGTCGCGCGTCGTCGGCGACGTCGATGGCCTTTGCCTCGCCGGGGAACGGCAGCCCGCCGTTCGCGGGTACCCACGACAGGCCGAGGTCGACGCTCGTGACGACGAAGCTGCGCGCGTCTGTGACGACGGCGTCCACGGTCTTTTCGACCACGACCGCGTAGATGCGTGACGGGGCAATCGGCGAGACCCCGAAGAGGGTGACGCGACGCGTCTCGACGCTGTCGACAGCCGACTGGCCAGTGAGCTTCGACGGCAGGTCCGCGTCGTAGGCGGTCGTCCACGTGCAGCCGCGGTCGCCGGAGCGGTAGATCCCCGCTCCGCTCGCCGCGAGGAGCACATGCGGTTTGCCCGGCAGCGTCGCGTACGTCGTCATTACGCCGCGGCCGCGCGGTGTAGGGGGCGCGTTGACCCGTGACCAGCCGTCGCTGCGCACGGACACGCGGCCGTAGTCGCGGCAGGCCGACACCGCGCTGACGTCCGCAATCGCGCCGCTGGCGACGCCGAGCGCGGCGACGACGGCCACGGCGGCGAGGTGCCGGACTGGTCGCAAGCGCGCTCCAAGTCTGGGAGGCGCCACATCGCTGCCGACGCGGCGGTGGGCGCGGGCTGCCCTCAGTATCCCTCTGACGCGCCGGGCGGGGGATTCGTTCGGAAGAAGCGCGAAGCACTCCGCCGTACGCTCGACCGGTGACCGGGCCCGCGACGCGTACCTACGACGTGCGCACGTTCGGTTGCCAGATGAATGCGCACGACTCGGAACGGCTTGCCGGCGTGCTCGAGTCTTCGGGCTACCGCGCCGCACCTCCCGGGTCGACCCCCGACGTCGTCGTCTTCAACACCTGCGCCGTGCGCGAGAACGCCGACAACCGGCTCTACGGCAACCTCGGCCAGCTGCGCCCGGTCAAGGACGCCCATCCGGGGATGCAGATTGCCGTCGGTGGGTGCCTCGCCCAGAAGGACCGCGGATCGATCGTCGAGCGCGCGCCGTGGGTCGACGTCGTCTTCGGCACGCACAACGTCGGGTCGCTGCCGGCGCTGCTGGAGCGGTCGCGGCACAACGCGGCCGCTGAGGTCGAGATCCTCGAAGCCCTCGAGGTCTTTCCGTCCACGCTGCCGACGCGGCGCGAATCGGCGTACAGCGCCTGGGTGTCGATATCCGTCGGCTGCAACAACACCTGCACGTTCTGCATCGTGCCCAGCCTGCGCGGCAAGTAGCGCAACCGACCGGCGCGCGACATCCTCGCCGAGGTGCGGGCGCTGGTCGACGAGGGCGTCGTCGAGGTGACGCTGCTCGGGCAGAACGTCAACTCCTACGGCAGCGAGCACGGCGACCGCGCGGGCTTCGCCCGACTGCTGCGCGCATGCGGTGAGGTCGACGGTCTCGAGCGGGTCCGCTTTACCTCGCCGCATCCGCGCGACTTCACCGACGACGTCATCACCGCGATGGCAGATACGCCCAACGTGATGCCCGCACTACACATGCCGCTGCAGTCCGGCAGCGATGCGGTGCTACGCCGGATGCAACGCTCGTACCGCCAGCACCGCTACCTCGGCATCATCGACCGGGTCCGGGAGGCAATCCCCGACGCGGCGATCACCACCGACATCATCGTCGGCTTCCCCGGTGAGACCGACGCGGACTTCGAGGCGACCCTCGACGTCGTGCGCACCGTGCGGTTCACGAGCGCCTTCACGTTCCAGTACTCCACGCGGCCCGGAACACCGGCCGCGGCGATGGCCGACCAGGTCCCGAAGGCCGTCGTCCAAGAGCGCTACCAGCGTCTCGTCGCCCTGCAAGACGACATCTCCTGGGCGGAGAACCTCGGCCAGCAGGGGCGAGTGGTCGAGGTGCTCGTCGCGACGGGCGAGGGCCGGAAGGACGCGGCGGCGAATCGGATGTCCGGACGCGCGCGCGACAACCGGCTCGTGCACTTCGCCGCGTCAGCGGACGTCCGGCCGGGTGACTTCGTCGAGACCCGGGTCACCTATGCCGCGCCGCACCACCTGATCGCCGACGGCCCGTTGCTGTCGCACCGGCGCGCGCGTGCTGACGCTACGGCGGCGCGCTCGCCGTCGGGATCCGCGCAGCCCCCAGCGCAGAGTGCCGGCGTACTCCTCGGCCTGCCGGGCGTCCGCCGCTGACGTCATCGTGACGCCGACGGCTTGGCCGCGGGGCGGGTCGTCGTCGTGGGCCGCGCCGTCGGCTTCGGCGACGCGGAGGGCGTTGCGGCCGGACTCGGCGTCGGCGCGAGCTGTGGCGGCATGACCTTCGGCCGCTGCTCGCGGCCGATCTCCTGGCCGGTCGCGGGGTCGATGACGCTCTGCAGGTAGGGGAACAGGTTCGTCACCGGCTGCCCATCGAGCGTGTGCGGGAAGGTGCGCAGGATCGGCAACCCGGACGCGGTGCTGTCGACGAGCTCGTCGATGGGGTTCCCGTGCTGGTCATACAGCAGCACGTTGTCGAGCGGATGCCCCTGCACGTCGTAGGGGTAGATGTTGGTCACACCATCTAAACCGGGGTAATGCGGGCTGGCGCCGACTGGTAGGTAGTACGTCGACGCGTAGCGCGGGATGAAGCCGTTGTCGAAAGCGTGCAGCGCGAACAGCACGACAGCGATGTTGGCGACGACCGTCGCCGCGCGCAGCGTCGAGACCGCGCGCGCGTGTCGACTCCACGCGATGGATGCGGGGATGGCGATGGCCAGCGCGATCACGCCGAAGCCTTGCTCGTTGACCACCGTGGGCACTGGGAAGGTGCGCCTGTTCCAATCGGTCGTCGCCATGCCGAGGAGCAGCACGACGAGATAGCCGCGCAGCACCCACCACCCCGGCCGGAGCTCCGGGAGGAACTGCTGGACGGCGCGCGCGGTCGGGTGCCGCACGAGCCGCGCATACGCGCCTTCGACGCGTTGCGCGGCGCCGCTGTCAGCGAGCCGGTTCACCAAACCGCGCCGAGCGGGGTCGACGTCGCCGACCGCCGGTAGCCCCGCGGCCGTGCGTAGCTCGCTGGCGAACTCCGCCGGCGTGCCGAGTCGGTGCTCAAGCGGCTCCGCGGACTCGGCCGCGACATCCGTGACGTGCGCCTCGAGCCCCTCGGTGAGCTCCGTGCGCTCGTCGTCGGGGAGGTCGGCCAGCTCGGCGCGCACGGCGGCGACATACCGCACGACGCTGTCGGCGATCGGCGTTGCAGCGGGGGTCCTGGTCATCGGCTCATGCCGCCTTTCCGCGCTTGATGCCGAGTACTCGGTCGAGTGCCTGCGCGAAGACCGCCCAGGTTTTCGTCGACTCGGACAGGAGCTTCCGCCCGGCGTCGTTGATCGCGTAGTACTTGCGATGTGGCCCCTCCTCCGAGGGGACGACGTAGGACGTGAGATGGCCACCGGCGTACAAGCGCCGCAACGTCCCGTAGACCGACGCGTCGCCGACGTCGTCCAGCCCCGACGCGCGCAGTCGGCGCACGACGTCGTAGCCGTAGCCGTCATCCTCGGAGAGGACCGAGAGCACGGCGACGTCGAGCACCCCCTTGAGCAGCTGCGACTTGTCCACCCGCTACCTCCTGGTCATGTGGACGGCACACTACTGCGCTAACCGCACTAGTCAAGCGGATCCGAGGCAGGCTCTGCGTGTCGCATTAGCGTCGGGGCGTGGCCCTCATTGCGGCGGCCGTGTGCCCGCACCCGCCGCTGCTCGTTCCCGAGGTCGCGGCCGGTGCCGCGACCGAGACTGCGGATCTCCGCGCCGCCGCGGCCGCCGCAGTAACCGCGCTCGTCGGCGCCGATCCCGATGTCGTGTTCGTCGTCGGCGACGCGCCGGAGACGCTGGCGTTCTCGTCGGCCGACAGCGGCACGCTCGCTCCGTACGGCGTCGACCTCGTCGTCCCGCTCGGCCCGCGGCTCTGTGCCGGCCAGCCGATCCTGGCGCTGTCGTTGACGGTTGGCGCATGGCTGCTTCGCGAGTCGGGGTGGACGGGCGATCGCCAGGGCTACGGCGTCGCGCGCACGACGACGCTGGATGCCGCGCTGCAGGCGGGTCGCGAGATCGCGAGCGTCGCGGACCGGGTCGCTGTCCTTTGCATGGGGGATGGCGCCGCGCGGGGGTCCGACCGCTCGCCGGGTTACGTCGACCCGCGCGCGGCCGAGTTCGACGAGCAGGTCGGGGCTGCACTGGGCAGCGCCGACCTCGATGCCCTCAAAGCGCTCGACCATGACCTTGCCGACGCGCTGCTCGTCGCGGGCACGCGGCCGTGGCAGGTGCTCGCCGGCGCCGCCGACGGCGCATCCTGGGACGCGGCTGTGCTCTACCGCGGCGCGCCGTACGGCGTCGCGTACTACGTGGCGACGTGGCTGCGGAGCCAGGACTGACTGCTCGCGTCGTCGCCATCGTCGGGCCGACCGCGAGCGGCAAGTCCGTGGCGGGCCTCGCCGTCGCCCGGGCGATCGGCGGAGAGGTCGTCAACGCCGACTCGATGCAGCTCTACCGCGGTATGGACATCGGCACGGCGAAGGTCACGGCGACGCAGCGAGACCAGGTGCCGCATCACCTGCTCGATGCGCTCGACGTGACGGAGGAGGCAAGCGTCGCGGCGTACCAGGACATGGCGCGCAACGCGATCGCGGACATCTCCGCCCGCGGTCGCGGCGTCGTGTTGGTGGGTGGGTCCGGTCTGTACGTGCGCGCCGCGATCGACGACCTGCGGTTCCCAGGCACCGATCCGCTGGTTCGCGCGCGGCTCGAGGACGAGCTCGCGCAGGTCGGCGCGGCTGCGCTGCACGAGCGGCTGCGCGCGCGCGACCCGGTCGCCGCAGAGTCAGTGCTGCCGACGAACGGGCGCCGCATCGTGCGCGCCCTCGAGGTGATGGAGCTGACGGGCCGCCCGTTCTCCGACCGCGCCGGGATGTCCGTGTACGAGACGGTCTACGACACGCGCATCGCCGGCATCGCACCGGATCTCGCGACGCTCGACCGGCGGATCGAGCAGCGCGTCGACGACATGTGGGCCGCGGGGTTCGTCACCGAGGTACGGCGGCTCGTCGACCACGGGTTACGGCGTAGCCGCACGGCGAGCCGCGCCCTCGGCTACCAGCAGATCCTCGCCTTCCTGGCCGGGGAGTGCACCGAGGCGACTGCCCGCGACGACACGGTCCGCGCCACCCGGCGCTTCGCACGCCGGCAGCTGTCGTGGTTCCGCCGCGACCCGCGGGTCGAATGGCACCCAGACGCGGCGTCCGCCGTACGCGCGCTCACGGTGTGACCTGGTCCGTACGATCGCCAGGTGCGGTTCGCGAAGGGTCATGGCACCGGGAACGACTTCGTCGTCATCCCCGATCCCGACGGTGACCTCGAACTCAGTGACGCGGCCGTCGCCGCAATGTGCAACCGGCACACCGGAATTGGCGCCGACGGGGTGCTGCGCGTTGTCCTGACCGCGGCCGTCGATGACTACGCGTCGCTCAGCGACGACGCTCGCTGGTTCATGGACTACCGCAACGCCGACGGCTCCGCGGTCGAGACGTGCGGCAACGGCATTCGCGTGTTTGCGCGCTACCTGCTCGCCGCGGGCTACACCGATGGGGATGTCGTGCGCATCGCGACCCGCGACGGAATCAAGCACGTCATCGTCAACAACGCCGGCTTCACGGTCGACATGGGTACGCCGAAGGCCGATCCGGCAGACCCGGTCACCGTCGGCGTCAACGGCGCCGACTACTCGGTGACGTGCGTGTCGGTCGGCAACCCGCACGCGGTGATCGTCGTCGACGACCCGAGCCGCGCACCGCTGGAGCGCGTCGGCGAGTCGTTGCAGCAGCACGAGCTTTTCCCTGGTGGGGTGAACGTCGAGCTGGTCACCGTCCGTGCGCCGGACGCAGTAGCAATGCGGGTGTGGGAGCGCGGGGTCGGTGAGACGCAGTCGTGCGGCAGTGGCGCGTGCGCTGCGGTCGTCGCGACCTCGCTGCGCGGCGCGACGGGGCGCGCCGCGACGGTCGCGGTGCCGGGAGGCGAGCTGCACGTCGAGTGGCGTGCCGATGACCGCATCCTGCTGACCGGACCGGCCGAGATCGTCGCCGAGGGCGCGTTCGACGACGGCTGGCTCGCGGCGCACGCATGACGAACGCGGGCGCGCGCGGCGCGCGGGTCAAACAGGCCATCTACCTGGGCGGCGCGTTCATGATCAGCCCGCAGATGAAGGCCGCGGGCAAGGAGCTCGGGACGCGCGCATGGCAGACCTACATGATCGGTCGGGGTGGCGCGCTCGGTGACGTGTCGCCGGACGTCGTCGCGGCCGCGATGCACTTCTTCCCGCTCGAGTTCGTGCGCGAGAACTGGTCCGTCGCGCGACAGACCGTGACGCCCGCCCAGGGCGTCGCGCGCTATGCACAGGCCTGCCAGGAGTGGGGTCGCGCCTACCTCGGCGAAGCGCCGGACTTGGGTGCAGTCGACGCCGCACTCGCAGCGGTCATCGACGCGGCACCGCCGGGTGGCAAGGCCATGTTTGCGGCGTGGCGCTTGGTGCCCCTGCCGGACGATGTGTCGGCACGTGTCGCGCAGCGACTTCACGTCCTTCGTGAGCACCGGCTCGGCTGCCACTCCGCAGCGGTCCTCGCCGTCGGCCTGTCGCCGCTGGAGGCAGTAATCGCCGCAAATGACGTCGACAACGCGACCTTCTTCAACTGGCCGCCGCCGTACCCCGACCGTGACTCCGTAGTCGAGCGGCACGCGCGCGCGGACCAGCTCACCGACGAGATCGCGAGCGCCGACTGGGCGGTGCTGACCGACGACGAGTTCGCGCGTGTCGCGCAGTTGCTCGACGGGGCGCGGGGCGCCGCGGAGCGCGCGTTGATCGCTGCCGCGTCCTGAAAGCGCGACCCGAAATCCGGGTGTCGGCACCGGCGTGGCGTGGGACGATCACCCCGATGACCGAGCACAGCGCGTACGGCGAAGGCCTCGACCTCGAGGAGCGGCAGGCACTACGGCGGGTCGCGGGCATTCGCACCGACGTCGAAGACGTCACCGAGGTCGAATATCGCCAACTCCGACTCGAGCGCGTCGTGCTGATCGGCGTGTGGACCGAAGGCAGCGCCGACGACGCCGAGAACTCGATGCAGGAACTCAAGGCGCTCGCTGAAACGGCCGGCTCGGTCGTGCTCGACGGGCTCGTGCAGCGCCGTGGCCGTCCCGACCCGGCGACCTATATCGGCAAGGGCAAGGCGCGCGAGCTGCGCGACGTCGTCGTGTCGACTGGTGCGGACACCGTCGTCTGCGACGGTGAGCTCTCGCCGGCGCAGCTGCGCAACCTCGAAGAAGTCGTCAAGGTCAAGGTCATCGACCGGACTGCGCTGATTCTCGACATCTTCGCGCAGCACGCGACGAGCAAGGAGGGCAAGGCACAGGTCGAACTCGCCCAGATGACCTACATGCTGCCGCGGCTGCGCGGCTGGGGTGAGTCGATGTCGCGCCAGGCGGGTGGTCGCGTGGCCGGCGGTGGCGGCATCGGCACCCGTGGTCCCGGGGAAACGAAGATCGAGACCGACCGCCGGCGCATCCGCACACGCATGGCGAAATTGCGCAAGTCGATCGCGGAGATGGCAACGACACGCGACACGAAGCGCCAGGAGCGGGTGCGCAACTCCGTGCCGTCCGTGGCGATCGCCGGTTACACGAACGCGGGCAAGTCCTCCCTGCTCAACCGGCTGACCGGTGCCGGAGTGCTCGTCGAGAACGCGCTCTTCGCGACGCTCGACCCGACCGTCCGTCGTGCGGTCCTGCCGGATGGACGCGCGTGCACGCTGACCGACACGGTTGGCTTCGTCCGCCACCTGCCCCACCAGCTCGTCGAGGCGTTCAAGTCGACCCTCGAGGAGATCAGCGCCGCGGACCTGATCGTGCACGTCGTCGACGGCTCGCACGCCGACCCGGAGTCGCAGCTGGCCGCCGTACGCGAAGTGTTCGGCGAGATCGGCGCCGCCGATGTCCGCGAGCTCGTCGTCGTGAACAAGATCGATGCGGCCGACGAGCTGACGCTCGGTAGGTTACGTCGGCGCGAACGGCACGCGGTCTTCGTCTCGGCCCGCACCGGCGAAGGGCTGCCAGAGCTGCTTGGCGCGATCGAGGCGGACCTGCCGCGGCCCGACGTCGAGGTCACGGTGCTGTTGCCCTATGAGCGCGGCGACCTGGTGTCGCGACTGCACAACGACAGCGAGCTCCTGTCAACCGAGCACACGGCCGACGGGACGCTCGTCAAGGCGCGGGTGACGCCGGCGCTGGCCGCAGAGCTCGAGCGCTACGCAGTCACACCCGCCGGCTGACCGCAAAGGCCGCTAGGCGACGGTGAGCGTGCCCTTCATGTCGGTGTGGATCGAGCAGTGATAGTCGTAGCTGCCAGCCTGGAGCTCGACCGCGAATCGCACTTGGTGGCCGCCGGGCATCAGCTCTCGCTTATGGCCCCGCAGGCTGAAGTCATGCAGCACCTGATCGCGGTTGTCGAGGAAGAACGTGACCGTGCCTGCCTTGGCGTCGAGGGTTGTCGGAAATTTGACGTCCTTCGCGATGACAACGGTGTCCGTGGCTGAACGGGTCGCGTCGTCGTAGGTCAGCGCAGTGACGACTCCCCCGAGCATTCCCACAATCGAAACAACGACGGCGGCTAAAGCGGTCCGGTGCGCCGCCCCGAAGCCACTGCGCCCCATGAGCGTCGCGATCGCGCTGACGAGACCCACGATGGCCGTGATGAGCGCGACAAACGCAACCCAGAAGCTCAGCAGCGCGGCGGGCTGGAATAGATCCTGGCCGGCGAAGGCAAGGTTCGATGCGACGAAGAGCACGAACCCGACCAACGTGACGATCACCCCAGCCTTGCCGCCGCGGCGCAGCAGGAGGGTTCCCACCCCGATGACCACGCCAATGACCACGACAGGCGGTATGACCTCGCGGACGACGACCGCTAGCAGGAAGACATATTCGACGATCGCCGCGACACCCGCCCAGCCGAGAACCTGTCGCCAGGTCATTCCGCCGCCGTCAGGCGTGGCGACTGCAGCACTTGCTTCTGTCATGAGACCCCCACCAAGAAAAATGTGGACGGGGGTGATACTCCCAGTAGTGGCGTTCCGGGAGCGTTACGGCACGCCGTTAGCCGAGCTTGTTCTCCTCGAGCTGCCGGAGTCGCTTCGCCATCCCGACGAGCAGCTTCTTGTCCAGCCCGGGCGCCTCGCTGAGCACGCCCCAGAACTCGCGGTAGCCGAGGAGGATCACGTTGACCTCGGTGGCGGCAACGACCGTGGCGTTGCGGGGCGCGCGGTCGAGCAGGGCGAGCTCACCGACGTAGTCGCCGGCGCCGAGCGCCGCAACGACGCGGCCGCCCTTCTTCACCTCGGCCTTGCCGTCGACGATGACGAAGAACTCGTACCCGACGCTGCCTTCCTTGATGATCACGTCGCCCGGCTGGTAGGTCGCCCGCTCGGCGTTGCGCGACAGCAGCTCGAGCTCCTTCTTCGTGCAGCCGCCGAACAACGGGATCGCGGCGAAGTACGCAGTCGTGTCGCGGCGAGCCATCAGAGGTGTTCTCCTCGGGCTAGGAACGGGCAGAACGAAGACATTGCGGCGTGTCGCACGCGCGAGCGACGTGGCGACGCTGATCGCTGCGGAACGATACTCGGGCGGTCGCTGCGGGGCACGCGCGAACCCGCCGATACTCGACATAGGTGTGAATCCGGGAGGCCACGTGCGAACCGACGGCGCGGGCCGGGCGCGGCGCGAAAGCGCGGCCGTCCGTCGCGTGCGTGTCCTCATTGCCGATGCGACTGACGAGCTGCGGACGCTGCTCCGCCACGCCCTAGAGGTCGACGGCGGGTTCCAGGTGACCGGGCAGGCCATCGATGCGTCCGAACTCGTGGGCGAGGTAGCCGCCGACCGTCCGGACGTCGTCATGCTCGACGCGGACCTGCCGGGCGTTTCGCCGGAAATACTCGCCGAGGTGCGGCGCCTGTCGCCGCATACGAAGCTGGTGCTGCTCAGCGGGTTCGCCCGCCGCGAACCAGACCTCGGTGTCGCCGAGGCCGTAATCGAGAAGGGGACCCCGTTCAGCGACGTGGTCGACGTGCTACGCCGGGTCGCTGCGCCTGACTCCTCACGACCCGCGGGCGCGGTCGTCGCGCTCACTGTTGATATGGACACCGGGTCTGCTCGCCCTGCGGCCGACGACGAGATCAGCACCGCCGCCGGACAGCGCCGGCTGGAGCGGTCGTTGCGGCTCATGCGTTGGGTGGGCGCGGTCTTCGCGGTCGTGCAGCTCACGCTCTACCAGCCGCCACCCGGCGTAGCCGTGCCGTTCCGGCGCGCGCCAGTGGCGATCGTCGTCGCCGCAGCGATGGCCGCCGTCAACCTGGCCTCCTGGCTCACTTCCCGCCGGCTGGGCGAGCGAGCGTTGCGGCGGTTCGGCTATGGCCTCTTGGTCGCCGACTCGGTCGTCGTACTGGCGATCGTGTGGCTGTTCACGTTCGACGTCGTGTCGGCGCTGTGGGCACTGCTCGTCGTCCCGGTACTCGAGGGCGCCCGCCGCGCCGGCATGCGCGGCGCGCTGTACACGTGGCTCGGCCTGGTGGTCGGGTACTTCTCGCGCGAAGTCTGGGGCGCGACAGTGCTTGGCCAGGAGTTCTTCATCGACTCGATCACCTACCGCCTCGGCATCGTGCTCCTCGTCGCGGTCGTCAGCGGCGCGCTGGCCCGCGACTACGCCGCGCAGCTCGACGTACATCGGCTGGTCCTCGGCGTGTCCGAGCGACGCGCCGCACTGCTGCGTCTCGTCGCGCGGTCCAGTCGCTCGCTTGCGGCCGTGGACGTCGACCAGGTGCTGCTAGCCGCGGTCGACGCTTCGGTCGGCCTCGGCTTTCCGAGCGCGGAGCTGTGCGTTTTCGACGAACGGCAGGGCGTGTGGCGCGTCGCCGTCTCGCGCAACATGCCATCGCCGCCCGGCGGGGTCTACCCGATCAACAGCGGCATGGCGGGGCTCGTGTGGCAGCGTCGCGAGTCGGTCGTTATCCACGACTACGCAGAGTGGCCGGGCGGCATGCCCGCCGCGCGCGCTGCGGGCTTCCGCTCCGTCGCCGCCGTCCCGATTCGTACCGGCGAGCGGGTCGTCGCCACGCTTATCGTCGCAACCCCCGAGCAGCGCGAGATCAGCGCGGACGAGATCGACTGCCTCACCATGCTGGCCGCGCAGGCCGGCGTAGGGCTGCGCAACGCCCGGCTCGTCGAAGACGTGCGCCACCAAGCGGCGCACGACCCGCTGACCGGGTTGCCGAACCAGCTCTTCTTCGAAGACCGGCTGCGGCTTGTGCTCGCGCAGGCGGCTCGCTCCGGTGCACCGGCGGCCGTCATCTTCACCGATCTCGACCGCTTCAAGGCCGTCAACGACACTCTCGGTCACGACTTCGGCGACGAGCTGCTCAAGCAGGTCGCCGGGCGTCTGCTCGAGACTGTCCGCGCGTCCGACACTGTGGCGCGGTTGGGCGGCGACGAGTTCGCGATCGCCGTCGCAGGAATCGAGAGCCGCGCTGACGTCGAGGCGATCGCGCGCAAGGTCGTCGCGGCGTTCGAGCGCCCGTTCCAGATCGCCGGTCGCCAACTGTTCATGGCGCCAAGCATCGGTTTCGCGGTCTTCCCGGAGGACGGCGACAGCTACGAGACGCTGCTCCGGCGCGCCGACGTGGCGATGTACGGCGCGAAGGCTCGCCGGCGCGGCGACGTGACCGGCGGGCCGCTCACTGGCCGCAAGGTTGCGGGCAACTCGCGGCTGACATTGGAGACCGACCTGTTCCGGGCTCTGGACCGTGACGGTCTCGACGTGATCTACCAGCCGCGGTACGACGTGCCGACCGGCACGCTGGTCGGCGCTGAGGCCCTCGTGCGATGGCGTCACCCGACGCTCGGAGAGATCGCGCCGTACGAGTTCGTCGCAATCGCCGAGGAGGCCGGCCTGGTCGACCGGATCGACCGCTTCGTGCTGACCCGCGTGTGCGCACAGGTGCGCTCGTGGCGCGACGCCGCTGTCGACGTGCGCGTGAGCGTGAATATTTCGCCGCGGCACCTGCGGCACGGCGACGTTCCGGGGGCGATCCACGATGCGGTGAGCGCCGCGGGCATCCCCGCGTCACACCTCGAGCTCGACCTGCACGAGAGCCTGGCCGCGGGCGACACGGAGAGCACGCGCGTGCGGTTGTTGCGGCTCAAGGCCGCCGGGGTGCGCCTGGCGCTTGACGGCTTCGGCACGGGCTACAGCGCCGTCGGTGCGCTACGTGACCTGCCGTTCGACGTCGTCAAGCTCGACCGCCAGCTCGTCGCCGACCTCGATACCGAGGGCGGGCGGCGCGTTGTCGCCGCCCTGGTGTCGCTCGGACACGGCTTCGGGTTCGACGTTGCCGCGGTGGGGGTCGAGTCGCCCGAGCAGCTGGCCGTCCTCGCTGAAGTCGGCTGCGACACCGCGCAGGGCTACCACCTCGGGACGCCGATGTCGGTCGACCAGTTGACGAGTCTGTTCGTCGCGGCAGCTCAGGATGCACGTCCGCCCGCGGCGCGCTAGCGACTGACGTGCGCACCTTCCTCCGCGTTGCGCTGGCGACGACCTGCCTCGCCGCGACAGCGTGCCGCTCGGCGCCCGCCGTACCGCCCGTGCCGTTTCCCGCGTCCATGGCCGCGCTGGGCGACTCGATCACGGCCGCCGCGGTCCCGTCGCGCAGCCAGACCGACTCGGCGTATCCGCGACTGTCCTGGGCGACCGGTGACAGCCCTGACGACGGCACCCGCAGCCAATTCGAACGCATCCGCGCCCGGCTTCCCGCTATCGCGGGTCACGTGTTCAACGACGCCGTTTCGGGTTCGCTCATGCGGGACGCGCCCGCGCAGGCAGCTCGCGCGGTCGCACAACGCGTGGGGTACGTGACCCTGCTGATGGGGGCCAACGACGTGTGCCAGCCGAGCGCCGCGCAGATGACGCCAGTCGGGGAGTTCACGACGAGCGTGTCGACCGCGCTCGCGACGGTCTCGCGCGGGTTGCCGAACGCGCGGATCTACGTCGTCAGCATCCCCGACATCAGCCGGCTCTGGCGGCTGTTTCGCGACAACCGGGTGGCGACCGCAGTATGGGCGCAGGCGGGCGCCTGCCCGCCGCTGATCGGCGCGGCCACCAGCGACGCGGACCGGTCGGCAGCCCGCCAACGCATCGTCGACTTCAACCACGCGCTGCGCGACACGTGCGACGCGACCCCGTTGTGCCGCTACGACGACGACGCGGTGTTTCGGCACAAGACCGCGCGCGATGAGGTGAGCGACGCTGACTACTTCCACCCGTCAGTTCGCGGCCAGCGCACCCTCGCCGACGTCACGTGGCGGCACGGCTACTGGCCGAAGTCCTAGACCTTCCGCAGGACCGTGACGACGCGACCGAGGATCGTGGCGTCGTCGCCGGGAATCGGCGAGTACGCCGGGTTGTGCGGCAGCAGCCACACCTTGCCGTCTCGGCGCTTGAACGTCTTCACCGTCGCCTCACCGTCGATCATCGCGGCGACGATCTCGCCGTTCTCGGCCGACGGCTGCTGGCGCACGACGACCCAGTCGCCATCGGCTATCGCCGCGTCGACCATCGAGTCGCCAACGACGCGCAGCATGAACAGCGTGCCCTGCCCGACGAGCTCACGCGGTAGCGGGTAGAGGTCCTCGACCACTTCCTCGGCGAGTACCGGACCGCCGGCGGCGATGCGGCCGACCATCGGGACGTAGGCGGGCGCGGGGCGGCTCTCGCTGTCGCCGGGAGAGAAGACTTCGACCGCACGGGGCCGGTTGGGGTCACGGCGGAGGTAGCCCTTCCGCTGCAGCACGGCCAACTGGTGATGGACGCTGCTGGGGCTCGTCAGGCCGACCGCCTCGCCGATCTCCCGCACGCTCGGGGGATAGCCCCGCCGCTCGACCGCGTCGCGGATGACGTCGAGGACGCGCTGCTGCCGCGCCGTCAGGCCGTGCTCGTCCGGCGGCCCGTCGGGCATCTCGTGGACGGCGCCGCGGGTGGCGGGCTGCGCTTTCTTCGCCATGACGAGCTCCTCCGAGGTCGGCGTGAGCCGGACGCTAGCGGCGCGACACGCCGAAATCAAACATATGTTCGACTCTTTCGCGATTTTGTCCGAGGCCCGGGGTATACATCGCACATGTGTTCGAAGAGCGAGGAGCCACGATGACCACCCTGGCCTACGACGTTCGCCCCGCCGCGGTCCGCCACTCCGCCGGTCGCGCCCTCCGCAGGCGCCCACCGCGTGCCGCGAGCGTGGCGCGCAGCCGTGCGGGCGCCGACCATGCGCTGCGGCTGACCCGCCGGGGCCGCATCGTGGTTGTCGTCCTCATCGCGGCGATCGCGTTCCTCGCGTTCTCGCTCGGGCGCGCCTCGACGTCGCAGGCCTCGCGCCCGGGAGCTCCCGCGCCGGCCCGGCACACGACGGTCGTGCGGCAGGGCGACACGCTGTGGCAGATCGCGCAGCGCGTGGCGCCGGACAACGACCCGCGCGCCGTCGTCGGGGCGCTGCGCGAGCTCAACGGCCTCGACGCGTCACCGTTGCGTGCCGGCCAGCGGCTGGTGCTCCCGCGCTAGCGGCGCACCGGTCTTACCCTGCCCGGCATGCGTTGCCCGTTCTGCCGTCACCCCGACAGCCGAGTGGTGGACTCGCGCGACGCGGACGAGGGCACGGCGATCCGTCGACGCCGCGAGTGCCTTGAATGCGGCCGGCGCTTCACGACGCTCGAGACACCGAGCCTCATCGTCGTAAAGCGCAACGGCACCAAGGAGGCGTTCAGCCGCGCGAAGGTGATCTCGGGCGTGCGCCGGGCGTGCAAGGGACGCCCCGTCGACGACGATGCGCTCGCCGCGCTCGCCCAGCAGGTCGAGGAGACGATCCGCGCCGGCGGGTCCGCCGAAGTGCCCAGCGGCGACGTCGGCCTGGCGATCCTCGGACCACTGCGCGAGCTCGACGAGGTCGCCTACCTGCGCTTCGCGAGCGTCTACCGCGGCTTCGACTCGCTCGGCGACTTCGAGCGCGAAGTGGCAGGGTTGCGCGCGATGCGCAACGAGCCGCCAATCGGCGGGACGAGCTAGGTGTACGACGGGGGGACGATGCGGCGGGCGGTCTGGCTGATCGCGGCCACGGTCGTGCTGACCGGGCTGCATCCCGCGTCGGCGGCGCCGCGCCGCGCGACGATGCGTCCGCCGTA
>JBHELW010000075.1:0-3214 GCA_046262915.1 Mycobacteriales bacterium
GACGACTCGCTGCCGAACACGATGGCCGAGTTCACGACGCAGGGGCTCAACCGCAACGACCGCAAGTACCTCGTCTGGATGGACTCGACGGTGCTGTGCGGGATCGCGGGCTACTACAACGACGACCGCAAGACCGAGACGAACGCCAACAACGGCACGCTGCCCGGGTCGGTCGCACGTGTCGACAGCGGCTGCTGGGGGCTCGCCGGCCAGGGGCAGTCGGTCGAGGCGCACGAGCTGATGCACACGATGGGCGCGGTGATGGAGACCGCGCCGCATGCGACGACGCTCGGCCACTGCACCGACGACGCCGACCGCATGTGCTACGAGGACGGCTCGCCGCAGACCGTCGTGCCCAACGTCTGCCCCCCGTCGAACGAGTCGCTCTTCGACTGTCGGCACGACGACTACTACGACACGGCGCCGTCGTCCGAGGAGTATCTCGGCACGCACTGGAACGCAGCGGACAGCAGCTTCCTCGCGACGACCGCGCCAACGGCGATGACCGCACCACCGCCGGCGACGACCGAGCCGGCCGCAACAACGGTGGTGACGGTGCCCGCACTGTCGCGGTTCTCGGCGGTGCCGCCAGCGCGACTCGTCGACACGCGCACGGGCAACGGTGGTCGCACCGGCAAGCTCGGGCCGGGGCAGGCGTTCGCGTTCCCGGTGACCGGGCGGGGCGGCGTACCGGCCTCTGATGTGTCGGCCGTCGTCCTCAACGTCACCGTGACCGGGCCGACGGCGCCGAGCAACCTCACGGTCTACGCCGACGGCACGACGCGACCGTTGGCCTCGAATCTCAGCTTCGGTGCGACGCAGACCATCGCCAACCTCGTCATCGTGCCGGTGGGGAGCAACGGACGCATCGCGGTGTTCAACAGCGCGGGCTCGACGCACGTCGTCGCCGACGTGACGGGTTGGTACGACGACGGGCTGATGTCAGCGACCGCGCTGTTCGTGCCGTTGCCGCCGGTGCGGCTGCTGGACACGCGCAACGGCATCGGTGGCCGCGGCTCGCGGCTCGGCGCCGCGGAGGCGTTCGCGCTGCAGGTCGCCGGACGCGGGGGCGTGCCCTCGACCGGCGCGGTCGCCGCGGCGCTCAACGTCACGGCCACTGGCGCGAGCGCGGCGAGCTACCTCACGGTGTATCCGACGGGCACGACCCGGCCGACCGCGTCGACGGTGAACTTCCTCGCGGGCAAGACCGTCCCGAACCTGGCGATCGTCCCGCTCGGGACCGGCGGTCGCGTCTACGTGCTCAACGGCGCCGGCGCCGCGCACGCGGTCGTCGACGTCGTCGGCTACTACGTCGACGCGTCCGTGGTGGACCTCGCGGCGGTCACCGCGGCGCGGTTCACGGCACTGCCGCCCGCGCGTTTGCTGGACACGCGGGACGGGACGGGCGGGCTCAGCGGCAAGCTCGGCGCGGGGCAGTCGGTCGACGTGCAGGCGACGGGTCGCGGCGGCATACCGCTCCTCGGCGCGTCCGCGGTTGTCGTCAACGTCACCGTGACGGGTCCGACCGCGGCAAGCTATGTCACGGTCTATCCGAGCGGGTTGCTCCGACCCAACGCGTCCAACCTCAACTTCGCCGCCGGTCAGACCGTTTCGAATCTCGTCGTCGTGCCGCTTGGCGACAACGGGCGGATCACCTTCTTCAACCCGAACGGGTCAACGCACGTGATCGCCGACGTCGTTGGCCGTTACGACGAGCTGCCCGCGGTGTGACGTCAGGCGTGGCGGCGGCGCTTGCCGGCGCGCTCGCCTGCAGGAGACACGACCTCCGCGCGCACGACCGGCCAGTCCGGCAGTCCCGCGTCAGTCGCGGTGGTGCGCCAGACCCACATCGCCGCGTGTAGTGCGTCGGCCGGCTGCGCGCCCGGCACGACGAGGTGCACGACGTAGCGGCCGTCGGCGAACGTCGTCACGTCGCCGACCATGGCCATCAGCTCAGTGAGTTCGGCCATCGCGGCGACGTCGACCTCGCGCGAGCCGACGGCCTCGAGCGCGACGACCCAAGAAGGCATACCTGCCAGCGTAGGCAGCGGGCCGCTGCTTCCGGCGTAGCGACACTCGATGATCGTTGTGTGGTTCCGGCCCGACACCCCGCAGGCCGTGGGTAGTCTCAAGGCGCACTTAACGGCGGGCCGTGACCTGCCGAATCAATCGGCACGGCCACCCTCGGGCGTCTAGCGAGAACGAAGGTTCAGATGACCGTGACCGCGCTGCCGCAGCCGGCCCACATGGACGAGATCGCCGAACTCATCGCCCGCGGCAAGGAAGCCGGCTTCCTCACCTCAGACGACATCGGCGCGGCGCTGCTCGCGGCGGAGGTGCCGAGCGAAGCGATCGACGGTGTGCTGCTCGCGATCAACAACGAGGGCATCGAGGTCATCGACCCGTCGGATACCGAGGAACTTGACGCCGAAGAGGCGGCGCGTCGTCGCGAACGCGAGCAGGAGCTCGCGCTCAAGGCCTCGCCGACGAGCGACCCGGTCCGGATGTACCTCAAGGAGATCGGCAAGGTTCCGCTCCTCACCGCCATGGAAGAGGTCGACCTCGCCAAGCGCGTCGAGGCCGGACTCTTCGCGGCGGAGAAGCTCGCGACCAACAAGCGCATCGGCGAGCGCACGCGTCGCGACCTCGAGGCGATCGAGCGCGACGGCGAGGCAGCGAAACGCAAGCTCGTCGAGGCGAACCTGCGTCTCGTCGTATCCATCGCGAAGCGCTACGTCGGGCGCGGCATGTTGTTCCTGGACCTGATCCAGGAAGGCAACCTCGGTCTGATCCGCGCGGTCGAGAAGTTCGACTACACCAAGGGCTACAAGTTCTCGACCTACGCGACGTGGTGGATCCGACAGGCCATTTCGCGCGCGATGGCCGACCAGGGCCGGACGATCCGCATCCCGGTGCACATGGTCGAGATGATCAACAAGTGCGTGCGCATCCAGCGTCAGCTGCTCGCCGACCTCGGCCGCGAGCCGACGCCGGAGGAAATCGCCAAGGAGATGGAGCTCACGCCCGACAAGGTGCGCGAGATCCAGAAGTACGGCCAGGAGCCGATCAGCCTCGAGACGACGATCGGCGACGAGGGCGACTCGCACCTCGGCGACTTCATCGAGGACTCCGACGCGGTCGTGCCCGCCGACGCGGCGGCGTTCATCCTTTTGCAGGAGCAGCTCGACTCGGTGCTGCACACGTTGAGCGAGCG
>JBHELW010000076.1:0-3688 GCA_046262915.1 Mycobacteriales bacterium
GGGCGAGAAACAGGCGCGGGTCGGCGAGCTCGACGAGGAGATGGTCTACGAGTCGCGGGTCGGCGACGTGTTCCTGCTCGGCTCGTCGTCGTGGCAGATCGAGGACATCACCCACGACCGCGTGCTCGTCACGCCCGCACCCGGGGTGCCGGGCAAGATGCCGTTCTGGCACGGCGATGCGCCGGGCCGGCCGCTCGAGCTGGGGCGAGCGCTCGGCGCGTTTCTCCGTGAGATGAACGCGCTGTCGGACGACGACGCGACGGCCCGCGCCCGCGCGGCGGGGCTGGACGAGCTCGCCGCGCGCAACCTCGTCGCCTACCTCGGTGACCAGCGGCGCGCCACCGGCGTCCTCCCGGACGACCGCACCATCGTCGTCGAGCGGTTCCGTGACGAGCTCGGCGACTGGCGGGTGTGCATCCACTCCCCGTTCGGCGCCGACGTCAACGCGCCGTGGGCGTTCGCGGTCGCCGCGCGGATCCGCGAGTCGCTTGGCCTCGAGGTGCAGACGATGCACACCGACGACGGCATCGTCATCCGGCTGCCCGACGCGGACGCACCGCCCGACCTGGCCGCCGTCGTCCTCGAGCCGGACGAGGTCGAGGCGGCGGTTCAAGCGGAGGTTGGTGGCTCCGCGCTCTTCGCGTCGCGGTTCCGCGAGTGCGCGGCACGTGCGCTGCTCCTCCCCCGGCGTACGCCGGGACGCCGGGCGCCGTTATGGCAGCAACGCCAGCGCTCCGCCGTACTGCTGCAGGTCGCGGCGCAGTTCGGCAGCTTCCCGATCGTGCTCGAGACGATGCGCGAGTGCCTGCAGGACGTGTTCGACGTCCCGGGGCTGCGCGAGCTGATGGCCGACGTCGCGGCGCGCCGGGTGCGGCTAGTCGAGGTCGAGACCGCGCTGCCGTCGCCGTTCGCGCAGTCGCTGCTGTTCGGCTACATCGGCGCCTTCATGTACGACGGCGACGCGCCGCTTGCCGAACGGCGCGCGCAGGCGCTCAGCCTCGACTCCGCGCTGCTCGCGGAGCTGCTCGGGCAGGCGGAGCTGCGCGAGCTGGTCGACGCCGACGCGCTGGCCGAGCTGGAGCGAGAGCTGCAGCGGCTGACGCCGGAGCGACACGCGCGCGACGCCGACGATGTCGCGGACCTGCTGCGCTGGCTCGGCGCGCTGTCCACGGCCGAGGCGCTGGAGCGCGGGGCGACACCGCAATGGCTGGCGGAGCTCGAGGAGACGCGGCGCGCGCTGCGCGTGCGGATCGCCGGCGAGGAGCGGTGGATCGCGGTGGAAGACGCGGGCCGCTTCCGCGACGCGCTCGGCACCGCGCTGCCGGTCGGCGTACCGGAGGTGTTCACCGAGCCGGTGCCCGACCCCGTCGGTGATCTCGTCGCTCGGCACGCCCGGACCCATGGGCCGTTCACACCGGGCGATGTCGCGACGCGACTCGGTGTGGGCGCGGCCGTCGTCGCGGACGCGCTCGCTCGGCTCGGCGCGACGGGGCGGGTGGTGCACGGAGAGTTCCGGCCGGATGGGTCCGGTCTGGAGTGGTGCGACGCCGAGGTGTTGCGAGCGATACGCCGGCGCTCACTGGCGCGGCTGCGCAAGGAGGTCGAACCGGTCGCGGGCGACGTGCTGGCCCGGTTCCTGCCCGTATGGCAGGGCGTCGGCACGCACGCGGCCCGCGGCGTCGACGGGCTGTTGCGCGTCGTCGAGCAGCTGGCCGGCGTAGCGGTGCCGGCGAGTGTCCTGGAGCGGCAGGTGCTCGCGGCACGGGTCGTCGACTACGCCCCCGGCATGCTCGACGAACTAACGGCCACCGGTGAGGTGCTCTGGGTCGGCTCCGGGTCGCTCGGGAGTGCGGACGGCTGGCTGGCGCTTTATCCCGCCGACGCCGCGGAGCTGATGCTGCCGCCGCTTGACGGTGAGCTCTCGTTCGGACCACTCGCGGCGCCCGTCGTCGACGCGCTGCACGGCGGTGGTGCGCTGTTCTTCCGCAGCCTCGCCGAGCGCGTCGCCTCCGCCGACGACGCCGACCTGCTCGCCGCACTATGGGAGCTCGTGTGGGCGGGGGTCGTCACCAACGACACGCTCGCACCGCTGCGCGCGCTCACCGGCACACGTCGCCGCACGCGCGCGTCCCCGCCGCGCTTCGCGCGCAGTCGACGCCCGGTCCTGACGACGCGCAGCGGACCCGCGGCCGGCGCGGGTCGCTGGTCGCTCGTGCCCGGGCGCGAGGATGCGCTCTCCGGCGCGACCGCTACCGAGCCGGCCGCCGACACGCGCCGCCGGCACGCGCTCGCGGAGCTGCTGCTCGACCGGCACGGCGTCGTGACGCGCGGCGTCGCGCCGACCGAGCGCATCGCCGGTGGGTTCGCCGCGGTGTATCCCGTCCTCAAGGCGTTCGAAGAGTCCGGCCGATGCCGTCGTGGCTACTTCGTCGAGTCGCTCGGTGGCGCGCAGTTTGCCGTCCCGGGCGCGGTCGACCGGATGCGCGCCCTGTCGGACCGGCGCGACGAGGACGTCGCGGCACTCGTGCTTGCGGCGACCGACCCGGCCAACGCCTACGGTGCCGCGCTCCCCTGGCCGGAGCGCGGCGAGGCAGACGGTGGGCACCGGCCGGGCCGAAAGGCCGGCGCGCTCGTCGTCACCGTGCACGGCCGCCTCGTCCTCTACGTCGAGAAGGGTGGGCGCACGTTGCTCACGTTCTCGGACGACCCGGCCGACCTGCAGCCGGCGGTCGACGCGCTCGCACTCGCCGTACGCGACGGGTTGCTCGGCCGCGTCCAGGTCGAGCGCGCGGACGGCGCGTCCGTGCACTACGACACACCGCTCGCGCGCGCGCTCGAGGTCGCCGGCTTCCGGCCGACGCCGCGTGGCCTGCGTCTGCGCGCGTGACCGCGCGCCTCACTCTGCGGTCGGGCCCGGACTGCGATGCCTGAGGGCGACACCGTCTGGCTCGCCGCCAAGCGGATGCACGCCGCACTCGCCGGACGCGCGCTGACGACGACGGACTTTCGCGTGCCACAGCTCGCGACCGCGGACCTCACCGGTCGCGAGGTCATCGAGGTCGTCAGCCGCGGCAAGCACATGCTGACGCGGATCGCTGGCGGGTCCACGCTGCACACGCACTTCGAGATGGACGGCGAGTGGCGGCTGCACAAGCCCGGCGAGCGCTGGCGCGGCGGGCCCGCCCACCAGGTGCGCGTCGTTCTCGGGAACGCCGAGTGGGTCGCGGTCGGTTACCGGCTGCCCGTCGTCGACCTCGTGCCCACCGCCGACGAGCGACGCGTCGTCGGTCACCTCGGGCCCGACCTGCTCGGCGCCGACTGGGACCGCGACGAGGCGCTACGCCGGATCGCCGCGCGCCCCGAGCGCGAGATCGGTCCGGCGCTGCTCGACCAGCGCAACCTCGCCGGCATCGGCAACCTCTACAAGACCGAGGCGCTGTTCCTTGCCGGTGTCACCCCGTGGACGCCAGTGCGCGACGTCGACGTGGGGGCGCTCGTCGACTCGGCGCAGCGGCTGCTCACGGCGAACCGCGAGTCGTGGATGCAGACGACGACCGGCGATGCCCGCCGCGGTCGGCACCACTGGGTGTTCGAGCGGGCCGGGCGGCCCTGCCGGCGCTGCGGCACCCGCATCCGGACCGCCACCCAGACCGAGCCCGAGCAGCCGCGCTACGGGCGACTCTGCTAC
>JBHELW010000077.1:0-13382 GCA_046262915.1 Mycobacteriales bacterium
CGCGAGCTGCTCAGCTCCTACGACTTCCCCGGCGACGACGTACCGGTCGTCCGCGTCTCGGCGCTCAAGGCGCTCGAGGGCGACGCCAAGTGGGCCGAGTCGATCATGGAGCTGATGAACGCGGTCGACACGTCGATCCCCGAGCCGCTGCGCGACATCGAGAAGGCGTTCCTCATGCCGATCGAGGACGTCTTCACCATCACCGGGCGCGGCACCGTCGTGACCGGTCGCGTCGAGCGCGGCATCGTCAAGGTCAACGAGACCGTCGAGATCGTCGGTATCCAGGAGAAGACGCAGTCGACGACGGTCACCGGCGTCGAGATGTTCCGCAAGCTGCTCGACGAGGGTCGCGCGGGTGACAACGTCGGCCTGCTGCTCCGCGGCACCAAGCGCGAAGAGGTCGAGCGGGGGCAGGTTGTGTGCAAGCCCGGTTCCATCACGCCGCACACCGAGTTCGAGGCGCAGGTCTACATCCTGAGCAAGGACGAGGGCGGCCGGCACACGCCGTTCTTCAACAACTACCGCCCGCAGTTCTACTTCCGCACCACGGACGTCACTGGCGTCGTCCAGCTGCCCGAGGGCACCGAGATGGTCATGCCCGGTGACAACACCGAGATGAGCGTCACCCTCATCCAGCCGATCGCCATGGAAGAGGGACTGCGCTTCGCCATCCGCGAGGGCGGCCGCACCGTCGGCGCGGGTCGCGTCACCAAGATCACCAAGTAGCACCACCAACCGCACGCTCTAGACGAGGGACACCGACGCCACATGGCGGCACAGAAGATCCGGATCCGGCTCAAGGCCTACGACCACGAGGTCATCGACTCATCGGCGCGCAAGATCGTCGAGACGGTGGCGCGTACTGGTGCGCAGGTCGCTGGGCCGGTGCCGCTGCCGACGGAGAAGAACGTCTACTGCGTGATCCGCTCGCCGCACAAGTACAAGGACAGCCGCGAGCATTTCGAGATGCGCACGCACAAGCGGCTCATCGACATCATCGATCCCACCCCGAAGACGGTCGACTCGCTCATGCGGCTCGACCTGCCCGCGGGTGTGGACATCGAGATCAAGCTGTAAGGGAACCGGTCGAGATGGCACGCCAGATCAAGGGCATCCTGGGCGAGAAGCTCGGGATGACGCAGGTCTTCGACGCCGAGAACCGGATGATTCCGGTCACGGTCGTCAAGGCCGGTCCCTGCGTGGTGACGCAGGTGCGGACTCCGGACAAGGACGGCTACTCCGCCGTACAGCTCGGGTTCGGTGCCGTCGACCCGCGCAAGGTCAACAAGCCGAAGACCGGGCACTTCCGCAAGGCGGGCGTGCCGCCGCGGCGCCACCTCGTCGAGATTCGCACGACCGACGCCGGCGACTACACGATCGGTCAAGAGGTCACGGCCGACGTCTTTGCCGCGGGTACCCGCGTCGACGTCGTGGGGACGAGCAAGGGCAAGGGCTACGCGGGCGTCATGAAGCGGCACAACTTCGGTGGGCTGGGGGCCGGGCACGGCACCCAGCGCAAGCACCGCGCGCCCGGCTCCATCGGCGCGTGTGCCACTCCGGCGCGCGTCTTCAAGGGCACGCGCATGGCCGGGCGGATGGGCAACGAGCGGGTCACCACCCTCGGGCTGACCGTGCAGGGCGTCGACGCCGAGCGCGGCCTGCTCCTCATCAAGGGTGCGGTGCCCGGTCCGACCGGCGGGCTCGTCCTCGTTCGCACGACGGTGCGTCGACCGACGGCGGTGACCGCGTGAGTAGTACTGCCACTGAGCGCACCACGCGCAGCGTCGACGTGCGCGACGCGGCGGGCGCTGTCACGGGTGCCGTCGAGCTGCCGGGCGAGGTCTTCGACGTCACCGTCAACGTGCCGCTGATGCATCAGGTCGTCGTCGCGCAGCTCGCCGCCGCCCGGCAGGGCACGCACAAGACCAAGACGCGCGGCGAGGTGTCTGGCGGCGGTGCCAAGCCGTATCGCCAGAAGGGCACGGGTCGCGCCCGCCAGGGTTCGACGCGCGCCCCGCAGTTCGCGGGCGGCGGCGTCGTGCATGGCCCGACGCCGCGCAGCTACGACCAGCGCACGCCGAAGAAGATGAAGGCGGCTGCGCTGCGCGGCGCGCTCTCCGACCGCGCCCGCGCCGGCCACATCTACGTCACGACTTTCGCGGCGGGCGAGACGCCGTCGACCAAGCAGGCGCTCGCCGCGCTGCGTGCCATCGGCGTCGGCGACAAGACCCTCGTCGTCGTCGACCGCGGCGACGTCGACACATGGAAGAGCCTGCGCAACCTCACCACCGTGCACGTCATCGCGCCCGACCAGCTCAACACCTACGACGTCCTCTGCGCCGACGACCTGGTCTTCACGGAAAGCGCGCTCACCACTTTCCTTTCGGCTCATTCCCCGGCCGGGGAGACCAAGCCAGCGGGCGCGGGGGTCCCCGACAAGGAGCTCGTCGAGCAGGTTGCCGGGCAGACGGACAGCAACGTCGAGGTCGAGCCGGTCTTCGAGCGCGAGAGCGACGGCGCGACTACGGACACCGAAGCCGCCAAGGCCGACGCTGACGAGATCTCAGAAGACGGGGGCCAAACGGCCGCGGGCGGGGTTGGGGATCCCCGCCCTGCGGAGGAGCCTGGGGTTGGGGCCCCAGGCGGGCCTGAGGAGACAGCATGATCCCCGACCCACGCGACGTCATCATCCGGCCGGTCATCTCGGAGAAGAGCTACGGGCTCGTCGACGAGGGCAAGTACACGTTCATCGTGGCGCCGGACGCCAACAAGACGCAGATCAAGATCGCCGTCGAGAAGATCTTCGGTGTTGGCGTCACGTCGGTGAACACCGTCAACCGCCAGGGCAAGCGCAAGCGGACGCGCTTCGGCTACGGCCGCCGTAACGACACCAAGCGCGCGATCGTCAGCCTCAAGCCCGGCGACCGCATCGAGATCTTCGGCGGACCGGGAGCGTAGGGCGATGGGTATCCGCAAGTACAAGCCGACGACGCCGTCCCGGCGCGGTTCCAGCGTCGCCGACTTCGTCGAGGTGACCCGCGACGAACCCGAGAAGTCACTCGTGCGCCCGCTGCACAGCAAGGGCGGCCGCAACTCCTACGGCCGCGTGACGACTCGGCACCAGGGTGGCGGGCACAAGCGCGCCTACCGGCTCATCGACTTCCGCCGCCACGACAAGGACGGTGTGCCGGCGAAGGTCGCGCACATCGAGTACGACCCGAACCGCACCGCGCGCATCGCGCTGCTGCACTACGCCGACGGCGAGAAGCGCTACATCCTCGCGCCGAACCGACTCGCCCAAGGCGACGTCGTCGAGAACGGCCCGAGCTCCGACATCAAGCCAGGCAACTGCCTGCCCCTGCGCAACATCCCGCTCGGCACGGTCGTCCATGCGATCGAGCTGCGGCCGGGCGGCGGCGCGAAGCTCGCGCGGTCCGCGGGCGCCAGCGTGCAGCTCGTTGCCAAGGAAGGCGCGTTCGCCCAGCTGCGGCTCCCTTCGGGTGAGATCCGCAACGTCGACCTGCGCTGCCGCGCCACCGTCGGCGAGGTGGGCAACGCAGAGCAGTCCAACATCAACTGGGGGAAAGCCGGCCGGATGCGCTGGAAGGGCAAGCGCCCGACGGTGCGTGGCGTCGCCATGAACCCGATCGACCACCCGCACGGGGGCGGTGAGGGCAAGACCTCTGGTGGTCGTCACCCGACCAGCCCCTGGGGGCAGACCGAGGGCCGCACCCGGCGGCGCAAGCCGAGTGACTCACTGATCGTGCGCCGCCGCCGTACGAACAAGAAGCGATAGGGGAACGACCGGTGCCACGCAGCCTGAAGAAGGGGCCGTTCGTCGACGACCACCTGTTGAAGAAGGTCGACGAGCAGAACGCCAAGGGGACCAAGAACGTCATCAAGACCTGGTCCCGGCGCTCGACGGTTATCCCCGACATGCTCGGCCACACGCTCGCTGTGCACGATGGGCGCAAGCACGTGCCGGTCTTCGTGACCGAGGGCATGGTGGGACACAAGCTCGGCGAGTTCGCGCCGACCCGGACGTTCCGCGGCCACGTCAAGGACGAGCGGAGGGCGCGTCGTGTCTGACGTGACCACCGCGCCCAGCGCACGGGCGCATGCGAAGTTCGTCCGGATCACCCCGACGAAGGCCCGCCGCGTGATCGACATGATTCGCGACCTGCCCGCGCAGGAGGCGCTGCGCGTCCTCAAGTTCGCCCCGCAAGCGGCGAGCGAGGACGTCTACAAGGTCGTCGCGAGCGCGATGGCCAACGCCGAGCACAACGAGCGCGTCGACCGCGACTCGCTGTTCATCGCGCAGGCTTACGCCGACGAGGGCCCGACCCTGAAGCGGTTCCGACCGCGCGCGCAGGGTCGCGCGTTCCGGATCCGCAAGCGCACGTGCCACATCACGGTCGTCGTCGAGTCTCGACAAGTCGCGCCGGCTACGACGCGGCCAGCGAAGAAGGCCGCGCCGGCGAAGAAGGCCACCGCCGCGCAGCGAGGCACTTCGGCGACGAAGGCGACTGCGGCCAAGAAGGCTGTGCCTACGAAGACGGCGCCCGCGAAGAAGACCACCGCCGCGGGCGACGCGGTCGACGCTCCAGACGAAGGGACCCAGTAGTGGGACAGAAGGTAAACCCGCACGGGTTCCGCCTCGGCATCACCACCGAATGGAAGTCACGGTGGTATGCCGACAAGCTCTACCCGGAGTACGTCAAGGAAGACGTCGCAATCCGCAAGCTGCTCGGCAAGGGCATGGAGCGGGCCGGCATTTCTAAGGTCGACATCGAGCGCACCCGCGAGCGCGTGCGCGTCGACATCCACACCGCCCGACCGGGCATCGTCATCGGCCGCCGCGGCGCCGAGGCGGACCGCATCCGTGGCGACCTCGAGAAGCTCACGAGCAAGCAGGTCCAGCTCAACATCCTCGAGGTGAAGAACCCCGAGATCGACGCGCAGCTCGTTGCCCAAGGCGTTGCGGAGCAGCTCTCGTCCCGCGTCTCGTTCCGCCGGGCGATGCGCAAGGCGATGCAGAGCGCGATGAAGGCGGGTGCCAAGGGCATCCGCGTCCAGTGCTCGGGTCGCCTCGGCGGGGCGGAGATGAGCCGCAGCGAGTTCTACCGCGAGGGCCGGGTGCCACTGCACACGCTGCGCGCGAACATCGACTACGGGCTGTACGAGGCGCGGACGACGTTCGGCCGGATCGGCGTCAAGGTCTGGATCTACAAGGGCGACGTCCTGCAGAGCCGCGCGGAGCGCGAAGCCGGCGAGGCGGCACTGCGTCAGGCGCAGCGGACGCGTCCCGGCGTACGCCGCGGGCCACGCAGCGGCGCGTCGGGTACTGCCGGTGCGGCCGGCACTGAAGCCGGCCGCGAGTCGCAGCAGGCCGACGAGGCTGCCGCCGAGGAGCTCTCCGGCACCGAGGGCTTCGTCGCCGAGGCACTGGCCGAGCCGGTTGCCGACCTCGAGACCCAGCCGACGGACGACTCGGCCGCTGGCCTCGCCGCGACCGACGAGGTCAGCGAGCCAGCGGCACCGACCGACGAGAACGCGGGGGGCTGACGATGCTCATCCCGCGCAAGATCAAGCACCGCAAGCAGCACCACCCGGAGCGCGGCGGTGCTGCGAAGGGTGGCACCCGGGTGACGTTCGGCGAGTTCGGCATCCAGGCGCTCGAGCCGTCGTATGTCACCAACCGGCAGATCGAGTCGGCCCGTATCGCGATGACGCGTCACATCCGTCGTGGCGGCAAGGTCTGGATCAACATCTACCCCGACCGTCCGCTGACCAAGAAGCCCGCCGAGACGCGGATGGGGTCGGGCAAAGGCTCGCCCGAGTGGTGGATCGCCAACGTCAAGGCCGGGCGCGTCCTCTTCGAGCTCGCCGGCGTGCCTGAGCCGATCGCGCTCGAGGCGATGCGACGCGCCATGCACAAGCTGCCAATGAAATGCCGGTTCGTCCGGCGCGAGGGGGTGGAGGCGTAGTGGCGACCGCAGAGGAGCTGCGCGGCCTCGAGCCCGACGAGCTGGACACGCGGTTGCGCGAAGCGAAGGAAGAGCTGTTCAACCTGCGCTTCCAGGTCGCGACCGGCCAGCTCGACAACAACCGTCGGTTGCAGCAGGTGCGGCACGACATCGCGCGCATCTACACCGTCATGCGTGAGCGCGAGCTCGCCGCGTTTGCCGCCGGAGGTGCGGGATGACCGAAACGACAGCTGAGACGTCGAGCGCGCGCGGCTTCCGCAAGACGCGCGAGGGCCTCGTCGTCAGCGACAAGATGGCTAAGACCGTTGTGGTCGAGGTCGAGGACCGCGTCCAGCACGCGCTCTACGGCAAGACGATCCGGCGTACGAGCAAGCTCAAGGCGCACGACGAGGCCAACACGGCCGGCGTCGGCGACCGCGTGCTGTTGATGGAGACGCGTCCGCTGTCCGCGACGAAGCGGTGGCGGGTCGTCGAGATCATCGAGAAGGCGAAGTAGGGGAGCGCAGTGATCCAGCAGGAGTCGCGGCTTCGGGTCGCCGACAACACGGGTGCCAAGGAGATCTTGTGCATCCGAGTGCTCGGCGGCTCCGGACGGCGCTACGCCGGGATCGGCGACATCGTCGTCGGCACCGTGAAAGACGCGCTGCCCGGCGCCGGGGTGAAGCGCGGCGACGTTGTCAAGGCGGTCGTTGTGCGCACCGCGAAGGAGCGCCGGCGTCCCGACGGCTCCTACATCCGCTTCGACGAGAACGCGGCAGTCCTCATCAAAGACGGTGGCGACCCGCGCGGCACGCGCATCTTCGGCCCCGTCGGCCGCGAGCTCCGCGACAAGCGGTTCATGAAGATCATCTCGCTCGCGCCGGAGGTGCTGTAGATGCCGGGCATGGACGTGCGCAAGGGCGACACC
Source organism: Mycobacteriales bacterium (assembly GCA_046262915.1). GTDB lineage: Bacteria > Actinomycetota > Actinomycetes > BP-191 > BP-191 > JBHELW01. The sequence continues at coordinate 6,895 of JBHELW010000077.1, forward strand.
GTGCAGGTGATCTCTGGAAAGGACCGTGGCCTGAAGGGCCGCGTCATCCAGGCGATGCCAAGTGCCTCGAAGGTGCTCGTCGAGGGCGCGAACCGCATCAAGAAGCACACGAAGGTGACCCAGACCGCGCGCGGCGGCCAGACCGGCGGCATCGTGACGCAAGAGGCGCCGTTGCACGTCAGCAACGTGCAGGTCGTGTGCCCGTCCTGCGGCAAGCCGTCACGGATCGGCCACGCTCGCGACGACGCCGGGCGATCCAAGCGAACCTGCCGCCGTTGCGGCTCGGACATCTAGAGGCCGCGATGACAGTGACCACCGAAACCCCGACGAGCCGCGAAGTGCCGCGGCTCAAGCAGCGCTACCGCGACGAGATCGTGCCCGCGCTACGCGAGCGGCACGGCTTCGCCAACGTCATGCAGGTTCCCGGCCTCGAGAAGATCGTCGTCAACATGGGCGTCGGCGAGGCCGCCCGGGACGCGAAGCTGATCGACGGCGCAGTAAGGGACCTCACCGCGATCACCGGCCAGCGGCCTTACGTCGCGAAGGCGAAGAAGTCGATCGCGCAGTTCAAGCTGCGCGAGGGCATGCCGATCGGCGCGAAGGTCACGCTGCGCGGCGCGCGGATGTGGGAGTTCCTCGACCGGCTGCTCTCGGTTGCGCTGCCGCGCATCCGCGACTTCCGCGGGCTGTCGGACCGCCAGTTCGACGGCCACGGCAACTACACGTTCGGCGTGACCGAGCAGTCGATCTTCCACGAGATCGACTACGACCGCATCGACCGCACCCGCGGCATGGACATCACGGTCGTCACGAGTGCTGACAACGACGAGGAGGCGCGGGATCTGCTGCGCCTGCTCGGCTTCCCGTTCAAGGAGTCCTGACCGATGGCAAAGAAGGCGCTCGTCAACAAGGCGGCGCGCAAGCCCAAGTTCGCGGTTCGCGGCTACACGCGCTGCAACCGCTGTGGCCGGCCGCGCGCGGTATTCCGTGCGTTCGGTCTCTGCCGGGTGTGCGTCCGGATGATGGCGCACCGCGGCGAGCTGCCCGGCGTAACGAAGTCTTCCTGGTGACATCCGCTTCGCCGCAGGTCCGTCGTCCGGCGGAAACCTCGGTGAGAAAGGCCCCAACGCAATGACGATGACAGACCCGATTGCCGACATGCTCACGCGGGTGCGCAATGCCAACCACGCGTATCACGAGCAGGTCGCGATGCCGCACAGCAAGATCAAGACGCACATCGCCGAGATCCTCCAGCAGGAGGGCTACATCGCCGGCTGGGCGGTGGAGGACGGCGACAAGGGCAAGCAGCTCCTCATCAACCTCAAGTACGGCCCGAACCGCGAGCGCACGATTGCCGGCGTCCGTCGCATCTCCAAGCCGGGGCTGCGCGTGTATGCCAAGCGCGGCTCGCTGCCGCGCGTCCTGGGCGGGCTCGGCGTCGCCATCATCTCGACCTCGACCGGGTTGCTGACCGACAAGCAGGCGAACAAGAAGGGCGTAGGTGGGGAAGTCCTCGCCTACGTCTGGTAGGCGGCGGCATGTCACGCATCGGACGCATGCCCATCCCCGTGCCGAGCGGCGTCGACGTCGACATCGACGGGCAACGGATCACCGTCAAGGGCCCGAAGGGCACGCTCAGCCACGACGTTGTCACGCCGATCTCCGTCGAGCGGCGCGACGGCGAGCTCGTGTTGACGCGCCCGGACGACGAGCGCGACAGCCGCGCACGCCACGGGCTGACCCGCAGCCTCGTCGCCAACATGGTGGCCGGCGTAACGACGGGCTTCGAGAAAACGCTGGAAATCGTCGGCGTCGGCTACCGCGTCGCCCCGAAGGGCTCCGACCTCGAGTTCGCCTTGGGCTTCAGCCATCCGGTCGTCGTGCCGGCGCCGGAGGGCATCACGTTCGAGGTGCAGACCCCGACGCGATTCGTCGTCCGCGGGATCGACAAGCAGAAGGTCGGCGAGGTCGCCGCCAACATCCGCAAGCTGCGCAAGCCCGACCCCTACAAGGGCAAGGGCGTGCGCTACCAAGGGGAGACGGTCCGCCGCAAGGTCGGCAAGACCGGCAAGTAGTGCCCGCTGACAAGATGGAGCAGAGCAAGCGATGAACACGTCAGTCCTACGCCGGGTCGCGCGCACGCGACGGCACCAGCGCGTGCGCAAGACGGTGTCCGGTACGCCGGGCCGCCCGCGCCTGGTGGTCACGCGCTCCGCGCGGCACGTCTATGCGCAGGTCGTCGACGACCTCGCCGGACGGACGCTGGCGTCGGCGTCTACCCTGGACGAGTCGATCCGCGGCGCGGACAGCGGCAAGACGGCCGCCGCGCGCCGCGTCGGCTCGCTCGTTGCGGAGCGGGCCAAGTCGGCCGGGATCGACCAGGTCGTCTTCGACCGTGGTGGCTACCGCTACCACGGACGCGTCGCGGCGCTCGCCGACGGCGCGCGGGAAGGCGGTCTGAGCTTCTGATGCGCGACCTGCACACCGACCTCGAGGGGAACGCCTGATGCCCGGAGCACAGCGTCGAACCGGCACGGCCGGCGGCAGCGACCGCCGCGACCGGCCCGGCGGGCGCGGCGCGCCCGGCGAGAAGAGCGCCCACGTCGAGCGCGTCGTCGCGATCAACCGCGTCGCGAAGGTCGTCAAGGGCGGCCGACGTTTCAGCTTCACCGCGCTCGTCGTCGTCGGCGACGGCGACGGCACGGTCGGCATCGGCTACGGCAAGGCCAAGGAGGTGCCCGCGGCGATCGCCAAGGGCATCGAGGAGGCCAAGAAGCACTTCTTCAAGGTGCCGCGCATCGGCGCAACGATCCCGCACCCCATCCAGGGCGAGGCCGCGGCCGGAGTCGTGCTGCTCAAGCCGGCGAGCCCGGGCACCGGCGTGATCGCCGGCGGCCCGGTCCGCGCGGTGTTGGAGTGCGCCGGCGTGCACGACGTGCTCTCGAAGTCGCTCGGCTCGTCCAACGCGATCAACATCGTGCATGCGACGGTCGCCGCCCTGCGGGGCCTGCAGCGGCCGGAGGAGATTGCCGCCCGACGCGGGCTGTCCATCGAGGATGTGGCGCCGGCAGCGATGCTGCGCGCCCGCGCGGCGGGGGTCTGACGGTGGGCGCGCGGCTCAAGGTCACGCAGGTGCGCTCGACCATCGGCACCAAGAGCAACCAGCGCGAGACGCTGCGCTCGCTCGGGCTCAAGCGCCTGCACGACGTCGTCGTCAAGGAGGACCGGCCCGAGATCCGCGGCATGATCGCCACGGTGACCCACCTCGTGTCGGTAGAGGAGGTCACCCAGTGAAGGTCCACCACCTGCGCCCAGCTCCCGGTGCGCGCACCGCGAAGACCCGCGTCGGGCGGGGCGCCGGGTCCAAGGGCAAGACGGCCGGGCGCGGTACCAAGGGCAGCAAGGCGCGGGGCAGCGTCCCCGCGCGCTTCGAGGGTGGACAGATGCCGCTGCACATGCGGCTGCCCAAGCTCAAGGGCTTCACCAACCTCTTCCGGACCGAGTACCAGGTCGTCAACCTCGACCGCATCGCGTCGCTGTTCCCGCAGGGCGGCGCGATCGGCGTCGACGACCTCGTGGCGCGCGGCGCCGTCCGCAGTGGCGAGCTGGTCAAGGTCCTCGGCGACGGCGAGATCGGCGTAGCGGCCCAGGTCACCGCCCACAAGTTCTCGCGCTCGGCGCAGGACAAGATCGTCGCCGCCGGCGGCACCGCGACCGAGCTCTAGCCGCCCGCGGGGGTCGCCCGCCCGGTGGGGCGCCGCCCGCGGTAAGGCAGACTGTCAGTTCACACGGCCGGCCCCGCCGCGCCGAATTCCGTTCCCGCAGGAGGAGCCGTGCCCGCAGCGCCGACGACCCGAGGTCCGGGCATGCTTACGGCGTTCGGCCGCGCCTTCAAGACCCCCGACCTGCGCCGCAAGCTGATCTTCACGCTCTTCGTCGTCGCGATCTTCCGGCTGGGCTCGGTCATCCCGTCGCCGGGCGTGGACTACAAGGCCATCCATGAGGCGCTGTCGGCGGTGGGCAGCTCGAGCGTCTACGGCCTCGTCAACCTGTTCAGCGGCGGCGCGCTGCTCCAGCTGTCGATCTTCGCGCTCGGGATCATGCCGTACATCACGAGCAGCATCATCATGCAGCTGCTCATGGTGGTCATCCCACGCCTGGAGAAGCTCAAGAACGAGGGCGAGGCGGGCAACGCCAAGATCACCCAGTACACGCGCTACCTCACCGTCGCGCTTGCGGTCCTCCAGTCGACCGGCATCGTCGCCCTCGCCCGCTCGGGCAACCTGTTCGGCGCCGGCGGCTCGCAGAACATCGTCGTCATCCCGGACACCTCGCTCGTCCGAATTGCGACCATCGTCATCACGCTGACGGCCGGCACCGCGGTGATCATGTGGCTCGGCGAGCTCATAACCGACCGTGGCATCGGCAACGGGATGTCCCTGCTGATCTTCACCTCGATCGCCGCGCGGCTGCCCGCCGAGGGCGGCCGCATCCTGCAGGCGGCCGGTGGCTACGTCTTCGCGCTCGTCTGCCTCCTCGGGCTGGCGATCGTCGTTGCCGTCGTCTTCATCGAGCAGGCGCAGCGGCGCATCCCGGTGCAGTACGCGAAGCGCATGATCGGCCGGCGGATGTACGGCGGGACGTCGACCTACATCCCGCTCAAGGTCAACCAGGCGGGTGTCATCCCGGTGATCTTCGCGTCCTCGCTGCTCTACCTGCCGCAGCTCGTCGCGCAGATCTGGACCAGCAACCAGGGGTTCACGACGTTCGTCAACCGCTACGTCTCCCGCGGTGACCACCCGATGTACCTGCTGTTCTTCTTCGGGTTGATCATCTTCTTCGCCTACTTCTACACCGCGATCACGTTCAACCCGACCGAGGTCGCGGACAACATGAAGAAGTACGGCGGGTTCATCCCCGGCATTCGCCCCGGTCGCCCGACCGCGGAGTACCTCGACTTCATCCTCAACCGGATCACGCTGCCCGGCGCGCTCTTCCTCGCGACGATCAGCGTCCTGCCCTACATCGCGCTCGGCTTGACGAAGGGCCAGCAGTTCCCCTTCGGCGGCACCGCTGTGCTCATCATCGTCGGCGTCGGTCTTGAGACCGTGAAGCAGATCGAGAGCCAGCTGATGATGCGCAACTACGAGGGCTTCCTCCGCTAGTGCGGCTGGTCCTCGTGGGTCCGCCGGGCGCCGGGAAGGGGACCCAGGCGCAGTTCTTGGCCGCCCACTACGGGATCGCGAAGATCTCCACCGGCGACATCTTCCGCGCCAACGTCGCCCAGGCGACGCCGCTCGGCCTCACCGCGAAGCGCTACATGGACGCCGGCGACTTGGTGCCCGACCAGGTGACCGTCGACATGGTGCGCGACCGGCTGTCCGACGACGACTGCGTGAAGGGCTTCCTCCTCGACGGCTTCCCACGGACGATCCCGCAGGCGGAGATGCTCGACGACCTGCTCGCCGACCTCGGGACGAAGCTTTCCGTCGTACTCGAGCTCATCGTCGACCCGGACGAGGTCGTGCGCCGGTTGTCGGGGCGGCGCACCTGCCGGACGTGCGACCACGTCTGGCACCTCGACTTCGACCCGCCGAAGGACCCCGCCCGCTGTGACATCTGCGGCGGTGAGCTCTACCAGCGCGACGACGACCGCGAGGAGACGATTCGCCATCGCCTCGACGTGTTCGCGGAACAGACCGAGCCGTTGATCTCGTTCTATGCGCAGCGCGGCATTCTTGTCGGCATCGACGCGATCGGGCCCGTCGACGACGTGACCGAGCGCGCAATCGAGGCCCTGCACCGGTTCGAGGACGCATGATCACGATCAAGAGCGAGGCCGAGCTCGCGCTGATGCGCGAAGCGGGGCTCGTCGTCGGTCAGACCCTCGAGCTGTTGCGCGCCGCCGTAGCGCCCGGGATGTCGACGCAAGACCTCGACGAGATCGCGGAGCGCTCGATCCGCGGCGCTGGGGCCATCCCGTCGTTCGTCGGTTACCGCGGCTTTCCCGCGACGCTGTGCACGTCGATCAACGACGAGATCGTGCATGGCATCCCGAGCCCGAAGCGCGTGCTGCGCGCGGGCGACATCGTGTCCATCGACTGTGGCGCGATCGTCGGTGGCATGCACGGCGACTCGGCGATCACCGTGCCCGTCGGAGACGTCGCGCCGGAGCTGACCGAGCTCATGCGTGTCTGCGAGGAGGCGTTGTGGCGCGGACTCTCCGCCGTGCGCCTCGGCGGGCGGGTGAGCGACGTCTCGGCGGCCGTCGAAGGAACCATCCGCCCGCACGGCTACGGCATCGTCGAGGAGTACGTCGGGCATGGCATCGGCCACAACATGCACGAGGACCCGCAGGTGCCCAACTACGGCCGGCCGGGGCGGGGGCTCAAGCTGGAGAAGGGCCTCGCCGTGGCCATCGAGCCGATGATCAACCTCGGCACCCGGCTGACGCGGACCCTCGACGACGAGTGGACCGTCGTGACCCA
>JBHELW010000078.1:0-2259 GCA_046262915.1 Mycobacteriales bacterium
CGGACGACGTCGCCCTCCGCCGTCCGCCGTTCGCTGCGCCCGACGAGCTCGCGGACGAGGGCGTACTGCGCGTGGTTGGTGTCCTGGTACTCGTCGACGAGCACATGTCGGAACCGGCGCCGATAGTGCTCAGCGACCTCCGGGAACACGCGGAGCAGGTCGACGGTCGTCATGATCAAGTCGTCGAAGTCCAGCGCGTTGGCCTCGCGCAGCCGGCGCTGGTACAGCGCGTAGACCTCAGCGAGCTGTTTCTCCAGCACGGTCCGCGCCCGGTCGGCACACGTCTGGAAGTCGATCAGCTCGTTCTTCATGTTCGACACCTGCGCGGCCATCGCGCGGGGCGGGAAGCGCTTCGGGTCTAGGTCGAGGTCGCGCACGCAGAGCGTCATCAGCCGCTGCGCGTCGCCCTGGTCGTAGATCGAGAACGTGCTCTTGAACCCGAGCCGTTTGATCTCCGCACGCAGGATGCGCACGCATGCGGAGTGGAAGGTGGACACCCACATCGCCCGCGCCCGCCCGCCGACCAGCGCCGCGACGCGTTCCTTCATCTCGCCGGCGGCCTTGTTCGTGAAGGTGATGGCGAGAATCGCGCCGGGCGAGACGTTGCGCTCGGCCAGCAGGTAGGCGATGCGGTGCGTCAGCACGCGCGTCTTGCCGGAGCCCGCGCCCGCGACGATCAGCAGTGGCGAGCCACTATGGGTGACGGCAGCCCGCTGCGGCGGGTTCAGCCCCTCGAGCAACACGGCGGGGTCGAGCCGCGGGCGCGACGGCCGCTCGTCATCGAGATCGGGCGGCTCGGAGAGGACCTCCTCGTCACCGAAGAGCGTCGACACCCCCAAATGCTACGGCGGGGCCGTGGCGCCGGATCGCCGAGCGCGGAGGTCGCGCGACGCGCATCGCAGTCGCCGGCACCGCCGAGCTTGTCGTCGGCGAGCAGCCAGACACCGTCGTCGAATGGACCGCCGAATGGACCGCCGAGAGCGGAAACTGCGCGTCGCCCTGACGACGCGCAGTTTCCGATAACCCACACGGTCGGATGAGGGCTAACGGCCCGCGCCGGGTGGCACCGGCGTAGGCGGTCTGGCATGCTGCGTCGCAAATCCCACGGAGGTTTGCATGCTTCGACGCGCGCTCGTTGTCACCGCGCTGCTTGCCGGCTCGTTCGCTGTTGCCGCGCCAGCCCACGCGACGGAGTGCACGCCCAAGGGCTGCAGTGGCGGCTGCCGGCTGGCCAACCCCAACCCATCCGTCGACCCGGAGAACCTCACGGTGACGCTGGACCGCCCGATCGAGTGCTACGGCTAACTTTGCGCTGACAAGCGAAACCCCCGGCCCGCGCGTGCGGTAACCGGGGGTTTCGGCGTAGCGGCGAGAGCGGAAACTGCACGTCGTCCTGACGACGCGCAGTTTCCGGTCACCTCAGCCGGCGAAGGGCTCCGTGCCCAGTGCCAGCTGGACCGAGGAGAACTCCGGTGCGTGGTTGTGCATGTAGGTCAGGTCGCGACCGATGTCGCTGGCGTTGTTGCTGGCGGCCAGCGGCGCGAGGGTGATCGTGCTGAGAACGCCGAGCGCACGGCCGCTGCTGTCCAGGATCGCGCTGCCCGAGTCGCCGGGGATGCCGGGCGTGACGGTGTACATCGTGTGCGACCAACCGTCGTAGTCGTCACCGAGGCTGTAGCCCTGCTTCGGGCTCGTCTCGGTCAGGCCGAAGCGCAGGCTGGAGTTGCCGTAGGTGTAGACCGCGTCGCCCGCGGGCGAGCCGCTCGTGTTGATGCCGACCGGTCCGCCCCACACAGGGATCGACGGGTTGACGTTCGCGGCGTCGGCCGGGTCGAGCTTGATCAGCGCCAAGTCGTTGCCGTAGCAAAGCGCGTCGCCGGAGGCGCCGGCCGCCTGCATGGTCAGCCACGAGTTGTAGACCATGGTCCCCGGAGTCGCGGCGCCGTCGACCTGCACTGGTGTGCCGAGCGGCATCGAGCCCGTCGTACAGCCGTTCGTGTCACTCGATCCGCCCGTGCTCGTGCAGTGGGCGGCCTGGCCGATGTAGGTGTTGCCCTTGCTGTCGGTGAAAACGAAGTTGGCGGTGCACTGTCCGGTCGGGCTGTTCGTCTGGACGCCCGGGTGGACCTTCGCGCTCGCCGCCGGAGCCCACTGGCGTGCGGTCGGTGCGGCGGAGGCCGGCATGTTCATCGCGACGACGGTCGCCGCCGCGGCGCAGGCAATCAGGGCGGCGGTGGCGCGACCGGTACGACGGATCGA
>JBHELW010000079.1:0-9257 GCA_046262915.1 Mycobacteriales bacterium
GGCATCACCGCGGAGCTCTCGCCCACGTGACCGGCGGTGCTCCGGAGACGGTCACGGTCCTGATGACCGATGTCGTCGGTTCGACGGGGCTCTGGAGTGATCATCCGGAGCAGATGAGCGAGGCGATGCTCGCACACAACGCGATCGTCGCCGATGTCGTCACACGGCACCGCGGTGAGCTCCCGCTCGAGCAGGGTGAAGGCGACTCACGCGTCGCGGTGTTCGCCGCTCCCTCGGTCGCACTCGCTGCGGCGGCCGAGCTCGCGGACGCCCTGGCGACCACCGACTGGCTGGCGCCGATCTCGCTGGGCGTGCGAATGGCCGTGCACACCGGCGAGGTCCGTCGCCGCAGTGATGGTGTCTACGGTGACGCGCTCAACCGCTGCGCGCGGCTGCGCGCGCTCGGTCACGGTGGCCAGGTGCTGGTCAGCGATGCCGTGGCGTCGCTCTCACGCGGGCAGCTCGCCGGCGCTCTCGGCCTGCGCGACCTGGGCGAACATCTGCTGCGCGACGCGCCTGCGCCCGAGAGGGTTTGGCAGCTGCTCCATCCCGCGCTCGAGGTCCAGTTCCCGCCGTTGCGCTCGCTCGAGACGAGGACCCGCGTTCTGCCCGTGCAGCTGTCCAGCTTCGTCGGCCGCGACCGCGAGCAGGTCGAGGTCGCCAAGCTCCTCGCCGAGCACCGCCTCGTCACGATCACCGGCTTCGGCGGCATGGGCAAGACACGCCTCGCGGTTGCGGTCGCGCAGATCGCGCCGGCGGCGGCCGTTTACTTCGTGGATCTCGCGCCCGTGACCGACCCCGATGCCGTGCTGGCCGCGATAGCGACGACGTTGGGGGTTCGCCTCGACGGCCGTGATCCCGTGCCCGCTCTCGCCGCGGCGCTCAGCGACCGGAGCACGCTTGTGGTGCTCGACAACTGCGAGCAGGTGGTTACGTCGGGCGGCTCCGTCGCGGCGCTCCTTGCCGCCTCACCGCAGCTGCGGGTGCTCGCCACCAGCCGGGAGCCGTTTCATGTCCGCGGCGAGCAGCTGTACCCGCTGGCGCCCCTCGGTCTGCCGGCACCCGGGACGGTGGGTTCGGTCGCCGACCTGAGCGACTCCGACGCGGTGCGGCTGTTCCTCGACCGCGCACGTGACGTACGTCCTGACTTCGCTGTGACGGATGCGGACGCGCCGGTCCTCGCGGCGGTGTGCTGGCGGCTGGACGGCCTGCCCCTCGCAATCGAGCTGGCCGCGGCCCGCGTCGCCGTACTCGACCCCGTTGCGCTCCTCGCGCGCCTCGTCGCGTCCCTGGGCTTGCTACGCGGCGACGGTGGCGACCGCCCCGCTCGGCAGCAGACGATGCGCGCAACGATCGAGTGGTCGGTCGATCTGTTGCCGCCTGAGTCGGCGTCGTTGCTCGCGCGGCTGAGCGTTTTCGTCAACCCCGCGGACTTGGACGCCATCGACGCGGTATGCGGTGCGCCGATCTTGGCAGCTGACCCACCGCTCGACGTGCTCACGCACTTGTCGACACTGGTCGCGCGCAGCCTCGTCCAGCGTGGGGACAGACCGACTGGCGAAGCGTCGTACCGCTTGCTTGTCCCGATCCGCGAGTTCGCTGCGGAGCGGCTAGCTGAACGCGGCGAGGCCGAGCACGTACGCGACCGTCACTCGGACCACTTCGCGCGCGCATCGGCGGCGCTCGCGCCGCTCGCCGACCACGCGGGTGCGGAGCGCGCTGACGCGGTTCTGCGGGCATCCATCGACGATCTACGCGTTGCGTGGACACGGCTGTCGGAGCGTCCGGACGCGCGCTCTCAGGTCGAGCTCGCGATCGACCTTGCGATGCTGACCTACAACTGGGCGCCGTCCGAGGCGGTGGCTCGGCTCGAAGCAGCCGCTGCGCGATGGCCGCATCGTGACGCACTGGCCGCGATGCTGCTGGCAAGCGAGGCGCTGGTCGGCTTCGACACGTGGTCGGACGACCGAAGCGCTGCTGTCGCCGCGGAGGCCGTCGATGTGGCGGACGAGGCCGGCGACCCGTACGTACTGTCCTTCGCACTCCAGATGCGTGCCTGGAGCCGGGAACGGCTCGCGGACCTGGACCGTGACGTCCTGGCCGCCATCCGCTATGCGGAGGCAGCGCCCCTCGACCGTCCCATTCGGTGGGGCGGGACGGATCCGCGAGTGGTTGCGGCCGACATCCGCAATCACTGGGCAGGGCGGCTCCGCTACGTCGACCCGGCGCGCTCGCTCGCGATCGCGCAGGAGCACCTCCGGCTCGCTGAGCTCATCGGGCACCGGCGGGGAGAGGCCTGGGCACATGGGAACATCGGACGCGCGTGGCTAGCCGTCGGTGAATGGGACGACGCCCGCGCGGAGCTGTCCGCGATGGTCCAGCTCAGGTCTGCCTTTGCGCCGGACGAGGTTGACAGCTCCGGCGGGGGCCTCGGTGTGCTCGCGCTGTACGAGGGCGACGTGCACGGGGCGGTGACCATTCTGCGGCGGCTCTGCGAATCGGCGCTTCGCCGTGGTGATCTGTCCCAGTTCACGGGCTGGGCGCCGAGTTATGGCGAGGCGCTGCACATGAGCGGCGACCTATCCGCCGCGGACGCTGTCTGGCGACAGGGCCTCGAGGCGGCCCGGGCAACGCGCCGCCCACTGCACGTTGGCGCGGTGCGCTGGCGTCAGGGCCGTGCCGCCCGTCTCGGTGGTGATCTCGCTCGCGCGGGCGCCCTGGTTGCCGAGGCATGGTCGTCGGTATTCGACGAGGACCGCGTGGTGACGCCGGACGTGCTCGGCTGTCTCGTCGAACGCGCCAGCCAAGCCGACACGGCCGGCGACCATGAGCATCGCGATCTGCTGCTCGGTGTCTACGAGGCAGCGCGTGGCCCGCGGGTGCCACCGCCCTGCTCGTTGCTCGACCTCCGGGCGCTGCCTCAGGTCGAGCCACGCCCGGACGTCGGCCTCGAGAGCGTCTAACCCCGCCGGTAGGACAGGATCGAGTTCAGGACCATCCCGCCGGTGATCGTCACGCCGTAGTTCGCGAGCCCTTCGATGTGGTCGTACTCCTCCGTCGGCGTCGGGAGGAGCGCACCGAAGATCGACACCTGGCCCTTGCCGTACGGCATGTAGCCGAGCGCGGTGAAGGCGCTGCTGCTAGTTCCGGTGGCGTCGCCAACCGCGTCGCTCGTGGGTGGGCTGACCGTGCCGACCGTCGTGCCTTTCACCGAGTCCCACACCGACGTCGTGACGCCGTAGTGCGGCGACGCGTTCGTCGGGCGGTACCCGAGCGGCACCTCGTAGTAGGTCTGGCTCGACGTGTCGGTCAGCCCCTTCTCCCACGGGTTGTCGAGCGCGCCGAAGTCGATGTGGCCAGCGTTGGTCTTCGTCTTGCGCATCGCGTTGTCACCGCCCACGCCGAACTCGCGGACGAACGGCACCGCAGCGTCGGTCAGCAGTAGCTGACCGCCGCCACGAACGAACGACTGCAGCGCCGCGACGTAGCGCGAGCGGGCAACACGCCGCCCCTTCGTGTCCGGCGGGATCGCGACGTCGTCGAGGACCACCGTGTCGAAGCGAGACAGCTTTGCGGCACCGCTGGCGATGTCGGCGGTCGCCAGCGGTACGACGGGCGTGCCGGCCGCCTTGCGCAGGTCGTCGAAGTAACGCATCCGGGTTACGTCGTAGGGCTTCGGCTTCTCACCGGGTGACACGACCTCTTCGCGACCGTCGGCGGAGCGCACCCGTCGCGGGTCGAACGCGTAGCCGACGCGGCCGAGGTGCAGCTGCGCACGCACCTTGTGCGTGATCTGCGCCTCGACCATCAACGTTTCGATGATGCCTTGGACGGCGGCGACGTGCGCCTGCTCCAGCGGCCCGAACCACACGTTCATCGGGACGCTGTGCGACAGGAAGTTCTCCGCGTCGATCTCGATCGCGCCCCGCTCCTGCGCGAACCAGTCGCCCATGAAACCGCCGTCGTCGTAGCCGACGACGTCATAACCGGTCGCCGCCTTCGACGGCGCCTGGACACCCATCGTGTCGGTCGCGATGCCGATGACGACCGCCTGCTCGCTGAACTTGCGCTTGACCGTCGAGACCATGTGCTCACCGAGCTGCAGCTCCTGCGCCTGCATCTTCGGTGTCCACTGCGCGGCTGGCCACATCAGGTCGGCGTAGGCCTGGTTGTCCGACTCGAGCTCACCGTGGATGTCGCTCGCCGTGGTGATCTTGCCGAGCCGTCGGAGGAACGCCACCCATCCTTGCGACTCGGGATCCGACAGCGGAGTGGCCGCGACGTTCGTCCAGCCGATCGTGGGGAACTCGCGGTTGAGATCGGTGCCCTTGTCGTTCTCGCGGGTGTAGACGCCATTGCCGAGGTCGCCGGCCGCCCAGCCGTCGGCGTTCATCACGCCGAACCAGACCTCCGTCGTCGCGAGCACCCGGTCCAGCGGCATCGCGACGTCACCCGCGTAGAGCAGGTGCTTGGGCTCGGTCTTCGACCAACGCGCGAGGTTCTCGATGTAGCGGAAACCGCCTTCGCGGCCGGCCGGCTCGTTGGCGTGCACCGAGAGGGACACGACGACCTTCTTCTTGGGCCCCTTGACGCGCTCGTCAGTGACGCGGACGACCGGCAGCTGGCGGCCACCGGCGGAGACGAAGCGCTTGTCGTGCAGCAGCTCCGCCAGCGTGTGCACGTCGACGACGTTCGGCGCGATCGCCTCGATGGCCCGCAGCGACTGGAACGCCTCGGTGCCGTACTGGAGGAACGTCGCACTGCGGATCGGGTCGGGGATGACGCGATCGCCGCACGCCGCCGTCGGCACCGGCTCCGTGCAGGTGGGTGCCGCGTGCCCCAGCTGGGTGCCCGCGAAGAGAGCGACGACGACTGCGATCGCCAAGGGACTACGGCGCATGCCTGACCTCCGTGAGTGCGTCACCGGTTGGTTTCCGCCCCCGGCCGCTGGTTCCTGCCGGCACCCGCGGCCGGGCGTGTCGCTCGCGGACGGCGCCCGCCTCCCGCCGTACCGTCGTCGCAGCGTCCGGCGGCGGCCTGCCGCAGGGCGTGTGGGGAGGCCCGCGACGTTGGCGCGAGATGCTCGCCGTCCGCGCAGCTACGTGATCGACACCAGCGTGCTGCTCTCCGACCCCCGCGCAATGATGCGGTTCGCCGAGCACGACGTGGTGCTGCCGCTGGTCGTGATCAGCGAGCTCGAGGGCAAGCGCCACCACCCGGAGCTCGGGTGGTTCGCTCGGACGGCGCTGCGCCTGCTCGACGACCTGCGCGAGCAGTACGGCCGGCTCGACGAGCCGCTCCCGGTGAACGACGCCGGCGGGACGCTGCGCATCGAGCTCAACCACTCCGACCCCGGGGTGCTTCCGCCGGGCTTCCGGACGGACGACAACGACCATCGCATCCTGGCGGTCGCGCTCAACCTCGCCGCCGAGGGCGCGGACGTCACGCTCATCTCCAAGGACCTGCCGCTGCGGGTCAAGGCGGCGAGCGTCGGCGTCACTGCCGACGAGTACCGCGCCGAGCTCGCGGTCGACACCGGCTGGACCGGCATGGCCGAGCTCGAGGTGACGAGCGACGAGCTCGACACGCTCTTCCGCACCGAGTCGCTCGACCTGCCGGCCGCGCGCGAGCTGCCGGTCCACACCGGTCTGGTGCTGCTTGGCGGCCGGTCGAGTGGGCTCGGCCGGGTGACGACGGACAAGACGGTCCGGTTGGTGCGCGGCGAGCGCGACGCGTTCGGCGTGCACGGCCGCAGCGCCGAGCAGCGCATTGCGCTCGACCTGCTGCTCGACCCCGACGTCGGCATCGTCTCCCTCGGCGGACGCGCCGGCACTGGCAAGAGCGCGCTGGCGTTATGCGCCGGGCTCGAGTCGGTGCTCGAGCGGCGGTTGCACCGTCGCGTCGTCGTCTTCCGGCCGCTCTTCGCCGTCGGTGGGCAAGACCTCGGCTACCTGCCGGGGAGCGAGGGCGAGAAGATGGCGCCCTGGGCGCAGGCGGTCTTCGACACGCTGAGCGCCGTCGTCTCTCCGGAGGTCATTGAAGAGGTCCTCGCCCGCGACCTCTTGCAAGTGCTGCCGCTGACGCACATCCGGGGCCGGTCACTGCACGACTCCTACGTCGTCGTCGACGAGGCGCAGTCCCTCGAGCGCGGAGTGTTGTTGACTGTGCTGTCCCGGCTCGGCTCGGGTTCGCGCGTCGTACTGACACACGACGTCGCGCAGCGCGACAACCTGCGCGTCGGGCGCTACGACGGGATCGCCGCGGTCATCGAGGCGCTCACCGGTCACCCGCTCTTCGCGCACGTCACGCTGACCCGCAGCGAGCGCTCGCCGATCGCCGCGCTGGTGACGGAGATGCTCGAGACGACTCCGCTTTAGGTCGTGGCTCGCCGGCTCGATTCGCCGCTCGCCGCCGCGGTCGTCTCGTTCGTACTCGTCGCGCTGTTCGTCGCGGCTCGGCTCGTCGTCAACCCCGGCGGGCCATCGGTGTTCGTGGTCGCGGGCGACCGGCTCGTCGACGCGTCAGCGGCGCCAGCAGACCTCGCCGTCGTCGAGAACGACAGCCTCGGCTACGACGGTCAGTCGGTCTACCGACTCGCGCTCGACCCGTTGACTCACCGGCCGAGTGCTCACGGCATCACCCTGGACAACCCGCCGTACCGCCAGCAGCGCATCGGCCTGCCGCTGGTCGCGTGGGCGGTGACGAAGACAACGCAACTCCCGCTGTCCGTCGCACTCATTGCGATCAACGCGCTGGCGCTGGTCGCGGCAGCGGCGGTTGCCGCGGTCTACCTGCGCCGGTACGGCCGACACGCGCTCCTCGGGGTCGTTGTCGCGCTGTCACCGGCTCTCGTCATCTCCTTCTCGCGGGACCTCACTGAGCCGCTCGCCTGGCTCTGCCTCCTTGCCGGGCTCTACTGGTGGCGCGACCGGCGACTGATGCTCGGGGCGGTTGCGTTCGCGCTGGCCGCGCTGACGCGCGAAACGTCTCTCGTCGTCGTCGCTGGAGTCGGCGCGGATGAGCTCTTTCGGCGCGACGCCGTCGCGAGTGCGCGCGCGCGGGCGCTCGCGTGGCTTGCCGTGCCGCTGGCCGCGTTCGCGACGTGGCAGGCGTGGCTCTACGGCGTGTGGCATGCGCTGCCGGTTCGCTCCAACGACGGCAATGTCGGCGCGCCGTTCGTCGATGTCGTGCACTCGGCGTTCCTCGGGGCGACCCGGTGGGGTGACTGGAGCCACAACGCGGTCATCGTGCATCTCGCGCTCGTCGAGCGGCTCGCGCTGGCGGCGTTCTTCGGCTACGTCGTGATGTCGCTCGCGCGGACTCGAGGCGAGCCCGGCGTACGGATCGCGTGGGTGCTCGCTGCGCTCCTCACGCTGTCGATCCGCGGGTGGTTGCGCGACGAACAGTTCGTGCGCGCCGCGAACGAGGCGATCTGCCTCGGGCTGTTGATCGTCTTCGCCCGCCCGCTCGCCGATCGCAGTGTGCGCTGGGTCGCGGGAACGGCGGCGGCGTTCTCACTCGTCGTGGCCGTGAAGTTCGCCCTGCTCTGACCAGGGAGTGCGCCAGCTAGGACGTCGGCGGCCGCGTCATCGACAGCACGTCGAGGGCGGCGTCGAGTTGGTCGAGGGTGAGCTTGCCCTGCTCGACGTAGCCCCGCTCCAGCACGACCTCACGGATCGTCTTGCCCTCGCCGAGGGACTGCTTGGCCACTTTGGCCGCCTCCTCGTAGCCGATGAAGCGATTGAGCGGCGTGACGATCGAGGGCGAGCTCTCGGCGTAGCGGCGGCAACGCTCCTCGTCCGCCTCGATGCCGACGACGGTGCGGTCGGCGAGGAGGCGCGAGACGTTCGCGAGGAGTCGAATCGACTCCAGCACGTTGCGCGCGATTACCGGCAGCATGACGTTGAGCTCCAGCGTGCCCGCGGCGCCGCCGAACGCGACGGCCGCGTCGTTGCCGACGACCTGGGCCGCGACCTGGCACACGGCCTCCGGGATCACCGGGTTGACCTTGCCGGGCATGATCGACGAGCCCGGCTGCAGGTCGGGGAGGCGGATCTCGGCGAGCCCCGCGCTGGGTCCTGACGACATGAGCCGCAGGTCGTTGGCGCACTTGAAGAGCGACACCGCCACGGTGCGCAGCTGACCCGACGTCTCGACGATCGCGTCGCGCGACCCCTGCGCCTCGAAGTGGTTGCGCGCCTCCGAAAGCGGCAGCCCCATGTCCTCCGCCAGGCGCCCGATGACCTTCGCGGCAAAACCGGCCGGCATGTTGATGCCGGTCCCGACCGCGGTGCCGCCGAGGGGCAGCTCGCCTAGCCGCGGCAGCGTCGACTCGAGCCGCTCGATGCCAATGCGCACCGCGGCGGCATAGCCGCCGAACTCCTGCCCGAGCGTGACCGGGGTCGCATCCATGAGGTGCGTGCGGCCGCTCTTGACGACGTCGGCGAACTCGAGCGCCTTGCCCTCCAGCGCGAGTGCCAGGTGGTCCAGCGCGGGCAGCAGATCGCGTACGACGGAGCGCGTCGCGGCGATGTGGATGGCGGACGGGAAGACGTCGTTGGACGACTGCGACGCGTTGACGTCGTCGTTCGGGTGCACGGGGTGATCGCTGCGCTCGGACGCCAGGGTGGCGATGACCTCGTTCGCGTTCATGTTCGAAGACGTGCCGGACCCGGTCTGGAAGACGTCGATGGGGAACTCGCCGTCCCAGCGTCCGCTGGCGACCTCCGCCGCGGCGTCATGGATCGCCGCTGCCACGTCCGCGTCGAGGACGCCAAGCTCGGCGTTCACCACCGCGGCAGCACCCTTGATCGACGCGAGCGCGGCGATGAGCGAGCCCTCGATCGTCGTACCGGAGACCGGGAAGTTCTCGACCGCGCGTTGCGTCTGCGCGCGCCACTTGGCGGCCGTGGGCACCCGGACGTCGCCCATGCTGTCGTGCTCGATGCGGAACCCCTCGTCGGCCATGACCCGATTCTCCCAGGGCGACGAGTGCACCGCGACCCGGCGGGTCGCGAACTGTGTGCGCTATCGGACACCATCGAGCGCGTGGGGCCACACAGATGAGCTACGGCGTGCACTGACCGCTGCGTTCCACCGCGGGGCGAGCTACGCCGAGCCGCGTCAGTGGTGGTGCGAAAAGTCCAGGGAGCTGTAGGTCATCAGCTTCGAGAGCCGGTGCTCGCTTTCGACGTAGCGGATCGTGCCGCTCTTCGAGCGCATCACCAGCGAGTGCGTCGTCGCGCCGCCGCCGCGGT
>JBHELW010000080.1:0-3385 GCA_046262915.1 Mycobacteriales bacterium
GGCGCGCTGGCGCAGCCGCAGCCGGGCGCGTCCGGTCGCATCAGCGACATCCGCGTCAGCGGGGCGACGATCCGCCTCGTGTTCTCGGTGCCCGGGCTGGCGCCCGGAGCGACCGTGGATCCGGGCACCGTCGGCGTTCGCCTGAACGGCAAGTCCGTGCCGGCAACTGCGGCCAGCGCCGCCACCGGCACCCTCCGCCGGACGGCTGTTCTCGTCCTCGACACCAGCGGCAGCATGCGCGGTGCGGGGATCGCCGGCGCCAAGGCGGCCGCACTCGCCTTCCTCGCCGCGGTACCCGCGGACGTCGGGGTGGGGCTCGTCGCATTCGCCGACCAGCCACGCGTCGTCGTCGCGCCAACGGCGCGACGCGCGGCAGTGCGCAACGCCGTCGCGGCCTTGACGCCGAGCGGCGAGACGAGCCTCTACGACGCGGTACTGCTCGGGGTCCGCACGGTGGGCACAACGGGTGCCCGCAGCCTGCTGGTGCTCAGCGACGGCGGCGACACGACGAGCGTCGCCACCGCGTCGCAGGCCGTGCAGGCGGTCGCGGCGTCCGGCGTATCGATCGACGCGGTCGCGTTCCGCACCAGCGAGTCCGTGTCGGGCGTGCTCACCCAGATCGCCACCGCGGCGCATGGCCGCGTCGTCGGTGCGACGAGCGCCGCGGACATCGGCCAAGCCTTCACTGCGACCGCGCGGGAGATCTCGAACCAGGTGCTCGTCACCGCGACGCTGCCACCGAACGCGCCGAGCGGTCAGGTCACGATCGACGTCAGCGCCCGGGTGGGCGAGGCCACGGTTGCCGACTCGGCGGTCACCTTGCTGTCGGCAGCCACGATTGCACCGACGCGCGCGGCCGGTCCGGTGCCCGTCGCTGCCAAATCCACCGCGCTCTCGTCCCACCTCGCCCTCGGTGCGGCGCTGCTCCTGCTGTTCCTCGGCATCGCCGGCGCGCTTGCGGTCGCGATCGCCTCGATGACGAACCGCGAGTCGGGGCGGGTCCGCCGCCGGCTGTCGGGATACGGCGCGACCCCGCGTCGGCCGACGTCCACGGAGCCGAGCGCGCTCGGCGAGAGCGCCGTCGCGCGGTCCGCGGTCGAGTTCGCGGACCGCGTCGTACGCAGCCGTGGCCTCGAGACACGCATCACCGAGCAGCTGGAGACCGCCGGGCTGCCGCTGCGCGCCGCGGAGTGGCTGCTCATTCAGGTGGGCACACCGATCGGCCTCGCCGTGCTGCTGCTGCTGCTCAGCGGCGGCGCGCCGGGCACGGCGCTTCTCGGGCTGGTCGTCGGCGCGGGGGCGCCGCTCGCGTTCCTGCGCATCAAGGCGTCTCGGCGCGAGGGCGCGTTCCTCGCGCAGCTGCCCGACACGCTGCAGCTCGTCGCGGGTTCGCTCTCGGCGGGGTACAGCTTCCCGCAGGCGATCGACACGGTCGTTCGCGAGGGCGCGCAGCCGATCGCAGGCGAGTTCGCGAAGGCGATCGTCGAGTCACGACTCGGCGTACCCATGGAGGACGCGCTGAGCAGCATCGCGCTGCGCATGCGCAGCGAGGACTTCAGCTGGGTCGTCATGGCAGTTCGGATCCAGCGTGAGGTCGGCGGCAACCTCGCCGAGGTGCTGACCAACGTCGCCGCGACCATGCGCGAGCGCGAGCGGCTACGCCGGCAGGTCAAGGTGCTCTCCGCCGAGGGCCGCCTTTCTGCGTGGATCCTCGGTCTGCTTCCCGTGTTGTTCGCGGGCTACCTCGTCACCGTGCGGCCCGGCTATCTGTCGCCGTTGTTCACCGACCCCATGGGGATCGTCATGATCGGCGGCATGACGATCGCGCTCGCCGTCGGCGCGTTCTGGCTGCGCAAGGTCGTCCGGGTGGACGTCTGACATGCCGCCGACGCTGCTGTTCGTGTTGGGGTTGATCGCGATATTCGTCGCGATCGCCTTGGCCATCGGCTCCGTCGTCGCGACTACGCCCGAAAGTGAAGAGGTCGGACGGTCGCTCGCCGCGGTGCGCGCCATCCGGACCGCACCGCAGACCGTCGACATCGGCGAGCCGTTCTCCGAGCGTGTCGTCGTACCGGCGATGCGGCGACTGACTGACCTCGGCATTCGGTTCACGCCGCGCGGGCAGGTCGCGCGGATTCGGCACAAGCTCGACCTCGCGGGCAGCCCGCGCGGCTGGGACACCGAACGCGTGCTCGCCTTCAAGGTCCTCGGCCTCTTCGCACTCGGTGGCGGTGGCCTGCTGCTGCCACTCCTCGGCCAGCACCCGCGCGCCGCGATCGCGCTCGGCACCGCTGGTGTCCTGGTCGGATACTTCGGGCCGGACCTCGCGCTCTACCAGATGGCCTACAACCGCAACGCGGTCATCACCCGCGCGCTCCCCGACGCCATCGACTTGCTGACGATCTCGGTCGAGGCCGGCCTGGGGTTCGACGCCGCGCTCGCGCAGGTGGCGCGCAACACTTAAGGGCCGCTCGCCGAGGAGTTCTTTCGCGTGCTCCAGGAGATGCAGATCGGCCTCGGCCGTGGCGACGCGTTTCGCGCACTCGCCGACCGGACCGACGTACCAGACCTGCGCAGCTTCGTGACCGCGATGGTCCAAGCCGACGTGTTCGGCATCCCCATCGCCAACGTCCTGCGGGTGCAGTCTCGCGAGATGCGGATCAAGCGCAGTCAGCGGGCTGAGGAGCAGGCGCAGAAGGTGCCGGTGAAGATCCTCTTCCCGCTCATCTTCTGCATCCTCCCCGCGCTGTTCATCATCGTTCTCGGTCCGGCCGCCATCTCGATCGTGCGCAGCTTCCGGGGCTGACGCATGCCGAACCTCGTCGTCGTATCGCGCAATGCGGCACTCGTGATCGGGCTGCAGCACGCGAACTACGACATCTACGACGTGCGGCCGGATCGGCTAGAGGACTGGCTCGACCACACCAGTACCGCAGACGCGGTGCTGCTCGAAGTGAACGAGCTTGCGCTCGTGCAGAGCCTCGTCACGACGCTGCGCGCCGCAGGCCACCGCACCCGCGTGCTCGTCGTCGGGGCGGGCCGCGGCGATTGGCCGGCGGTCGTGCGGTCGCTTGGTCCCGGCGTAGAGCTGCTGCCATTGCCAATCAGCCTCCCGATGCTGACGGGCGCGCTGGACGAGCTGATCGCCGCCGGACCGCTGACCGACGACGGCTCGGCGACGCCGGAACCGGAACCGGAACCGGAACCGGAACCGGAACCGCAACCGGAACCGCAACCGGAGCCCGAGCCCGAGCCCGAGCCCGAGCCCGAGCCGGAGCCCGAGCCGGAGCCGGAGCCGGAGCCGGAGCCGGAGCCGGAGCCGGAGCCGGAACCGGAGCCGGAGCCCGAGCCTGAGCCCGAGCCCCAGCCCGAGCCTGAGCCCGAG
>JBHELW010000081.1:0-5145 GCA_046262915.1 Mycobacteriales bacterium
GCGATCGCGGTGAAGTTGAACGGCGTGATGGCGAGCACGAAGCCCTCGAGCGGGCGGTAGTCCATCCGGTTCCAGATGCCCGGCGAGCTCTGCGGCTGGTCGGCGAGGATCTGCCGGCCGTAGGCGACGTTGAAGCGCAGGAAGTCGATGAACTCGCACGCCGCGTCGATCTCGGCCTGGATGACGGTCTTGCTCTGCCCGAGCATCGTCGCGGCGTTGAGTGTGTCGCGCCACGGCCCGGCGATGAGGTCGGCCGCAGTGAGGAACACCGCCGCCCGGTCGTCGTAGGACATAGCGGCCCATTGCGGTGCCGCGTCCTTCGCGGCCGCAATGGCGCGGCTCACCTCGTCGGTCGTCGCGTTACGGGCGGTTCCGAGCACGAGCGCCTTCTGGTGCGGCGCCACGACGTCGATCGACTCCCCGGCGCCCGTGACCTCGCGCCCGGCGATGGTCATCGAGAGCTCGTGGCGCTCGGCCGCCAGCTCCTTGAGCCGCGCCTCGAGGCGGCTGCGCTCCGCCGAGCCCGGCGCGTACTGACGCACGGGCTCGTTCGTCGGCGTCGGGACGACGGTGACCGAGTTCATCGCGTGGCTCCTCGACAACGGTGGCGAGGCCTCCATCGTCGCACGGCCTACGGCGGTGCTACTCCAGGATGGCCAGCGCCGGGTCGTCGTAGGTCTTGTCCGCGAACCCGGCGACGATCTTGCCGTCTGGCATGATCGCGACGGTCGTGAAGTCGACCCGGTTGGTCTTCTGGCCGTTGAGCAGCGCGGTGACGTCGAGCCCGACGGTGAACGACATGTCGCCCTTGCCGATGAACAACGTGTCGCGGAGCTTCGGCGTGCCACTGCGCGTGTCGATCCGCGAGACCATGTCCTGGAACTTCTTGTCGTCCTTGCGGGCGTGCGCGACGATCGCGGTCAACCCGAGCTTGCCGTTGGCCTTGAAGTCGAACGACTCGATCGACGGCCCGCCGGGCAGCTTGATCGTGGCCTCTTTCCAGCTGCGGCCGCCGTCCTTGGAGATGCGGTAGAGGAACTCGTCGGCCTTGGCCTGCACCTCGTGCAGCCAGCCGCGAGAGTCGGTGTGCAGCGAGCCCTTCACGGTGAACGGCCGCTCGGGCAGCCCGAAGCACGCCCAGCTGCCGTCGCTGGTCAAGAACTGCGTCGGACAGCCGGCGACGCTGTTGTCTGTGGAGAGCGCGCCGCTGCCGGAGAGTGCGACCAGACCGGTCTGGGCCTGCTCCTGCATGTAGTCGAGATCACGGTCCGGAACCGGGGTGAGGTACTTCTCGACCCGCGCGTTGCGCAGCGCGTCGAGGTCGCGCTGCGTCGGCTCGATGTAGTTGAGCCCGTCGATGCTCAGCAGCACGAAGTGACGGTTGGCGTTGCTCAGCACGAGGCTGACCCACGGGACCTTCTGGCCCGCGATGGTGAACGGGCCCTTGGCAACGGCCATCCACTCCCGGTCGTAGAAAGGCTCGTGCAGCGGGTGCTCGCTGTAGACCCACGTCTTGCTGGCCGCGTCGTAGAGGAACGGCTGCAGCCGGTCGCCGCTGTAGGGGTCCCACCCGACGCCGACGATGTCTCCGCCCGGGGCCATGACGACGGTGCCCTCGCCACCGGCGATCTTGCGCGGGCCGGGGTTCGGCACGCGCGACGTGCTCGGCACCGCGGGCGCGACCTCGGTCCAGCTGCGGCCGTGGTCGTCGGAGAAGACGGGGTAGGTCCCGCCGAACTCCACCAGCCGCCCGGTGCGGGTTGACGTGACCAGCACCTCGCAGCAGTTGCCGCCTGCGGTGGTGACGCGCCACTTCACCGAGCCGGCGCGCTTGCCCTTCGCGTCGTAGCGCGCGTAGCTGATCGTCTTCGGCTGGTCCGACAGCTTGGTGAGCGTTGTCGGCAGGCCGTTCGCCGGCGGGGCCGACAGGGCGGCACCGCCCAGGGCTACCGCAAGCGCGGCTAGCGCGCCGATGCCGAGTCGGGCACGGGAACGAACTGCGGACCGCATGAAGAGCCTCCGTGACATCGCGGGTCACTTGCCTGGTTCGGCGCCTACCCGCGGCGTCCCTGCCACGGGCGGGCGGCGAGCGTCGCGGCGATGCGTCCTACTCCAGGATCGCCAAGGCCGGGTCAGGGTAGGTCTTGTCGGCAAAGCCCGCGGCGATCGTGCCGTCCGGCAGTATCGCGACGGTCGCGAAGTCGACCCGCGGGGCGTTCTGGTCCTGCACGTCCAGCCCTGAGGTGAACGACTTGTCGCCGTCCCCGACGTAGAGCGTGTCGATCAGCCGCGGCGTTCCGGTCTTCGTGTCGACGCGCACGACCATGTCCTGGTGCTTCTCGTCCGCCTTGCGCGCGTGTACGACGATCGCGGTCAGCCCGAGCTTGCCGTGCGCCTTGAAGTCGAAGAACTCGATCGCCGGGTTGCCCGGCAGCGCCAGTTCTGCCGTCCGCCAGCTGCGGCCACCGTCGCGAGAGATGCGGTAGCTCAGGTCTGTCCCCTGGGCCTGGACCTCGTGCAGCCAGCCGCGCGAGTCGGTGTGCAGCGCGCCGCGGATCGTGAAGTCGCGCTCCGGGAGACCGAAACACGCCCAGCTGCCGTCGCCAGTGAGGATCTGTGTGCCGCAGTTGGGTGCCAGCGCATTGTCGAATGACAGCGCGCCGCCCCCGGGGAGCGGCACGAGCCCGGTCTCCGCGTGCTCCTGCATGTAGTCGAAGTCGTCGTCCTGCCTCGGGTCGAGGTACTTCTCCACCCGGGCGTTGCGCAGCGCGTCGAGGTCGCGCTCCGTCGGCTCGACGTAGTTCAGCCCATCGATGCTGACCAGCACGATCACGCGCGAGAAGTTGCTCAGCACCATCGAGACCCACGGCACGGTCTGCCCGGCGATGGTGAACGGTCCCTTCGCTACGGCGACCCACTCCCGGTCATAGAACGGCTCGTGCAACGGGTGCTCGGAGTACACCCAGGTCTTGGTGTCCGCGTCGTAGAGGAACGGCTGCAACCGGTCGCCGCTGTATGGGTCCCAGCCGACGCCGACGATGTCTCCGCCTGGCGCCATGACGATCGTGCCCTCGCCGTTGCTGAGAACGTTCGGCACCACGGGCTGCACCCGCGTCCACGTGCGCCCCTGGTCGTCCGAGAAATAGGGGTAGCTCCCGCCGAACTCCACGAGGCGGCCAGCCTTCGTCGCGGCGACGAGCACTTCGCAGCAGTTGCCGCCGCTCGTCGTCACACGCCACCTAACCGACCCCGCCCGCCGACCGCGCGCGTCGAACCGTGGCCAGACCTCCGTCACCGACGGCGAGCCCGCGGCCGTCGAGGTCGTTGGCAAGCCGTTCGGCGGCGGCGTCGATAGCGCGGTGCCGGCGACCGCGAGAACGACACCCGCGACCATCCCGACGACGATGCGGCCCCGGGAACGCGAGAGCTCGCGCCACATCCCGCTGTCTCCCGTCGTCGACTGCCCGCGCACTTCGCTGAACTGCGTCACTGCCCCTGCGCGCCCGGAGCTAGATGTTCACGAGAGCTGCCAGCTCCTGCGTCGCATGCCAGAGCAGCTCGTGGTCGTGGGTCTCGTCTACGGCGAAAGCCGCGTCCGCGTCGCCCGTAGCCGCGCGCCCGCACTCGTCGGCTGCGCGACGGACGACCTCGGCCGCCTCGTCGTCGTCGATGTGGATCGCCGCGACGTGGTCGATCGGCACGTCGGCCGTCAGCGTGACGACCGCGCGACCGGCCGCCGGGTCGGCGCGCACCGTGTCGTCCGGCACGTCGCAGGCGACCACGGTGCGGCGCCGCGGCTCGTCGGGCCGCTCGTGTAGCAGGCCGAGTGCGTCGTCGGCGGCGAGGGTGAGCGCGACGTACTCGAGCTCCTCGGCGACGCCCTCGGCGTACCACTCGCGCAACGCGGGGGTGACGGCCGACGCGCGGCGCGGTGCGCGCAGCATGCGCTCGACGTGCAAGGTCTTCAGGTCGGTGGCGGTCGCCCCGACGTAGACGCGCACTAGCCGGCGGCCGCCTGGGCGCCGAGCTGTCGGCGGATCTCTACGGCGGAGGTGCGCAGCGACGTCTCGAGCACCGCGTCGCGGCGCCGCGGGTCCATGAGGTTGGCGCCGATCGCGTGCAGGTCCTCGGGGCCGGGGCCGAGCATGACGACGTCGGTGCCGGCGGCGCGCACCTTGTCGGCCTCGCGGACGAGCCGGCGAGTGACGAGACGCCGTAGATAGCGCTCGACCCGCGCCGCGGCGCGGGTCGGTCGGTCGAAGGTGAACGACGTCATCGGCGAGAGTACGAAGACTTCGTCGAGTCCGAGGCTCACGACGAGGTCGAGCGACGTCGGCGAACACGCGCCGCCGTCGACGTAGCGTCGCCCGCCGATCGTCACCGGCGCGTACCAGCCGGGGATCGCGCACGACGCCGTCACTGCCTCGGAGAGACCGGCTGGCGGTGACCCGGCGCGGCCGAACGGGATGCGCCGGCCCGTGTCGTAGTCCATCGCGACGATCCAGGTGCGCGGATGGCTCGCCCACTCGCCCGCGGGCGTGACGGCCTCGACGAGCCGACGTACCGGCTCGAGCGAGCCGCGGCCCTGCGGCATCATCGACGAGACGGCGGCGAGCGGCGTCACCTGGCGCGGATGTCGGGCCGAGCGCGCCCACAGCGCCGGCGACCCCATGCGGAACCGCGGCATCGGCGGGAGCCCATTGCCGCTGTCGCGTTCGAGTTCGAGCGGCTCGATGACCGGGTCACCCGGGGCGACGATGCCGCGCTGGTGGTTGAGCAGGCTCTGTGTCGCGACGTTGGATCCCAGGAACGCCGCGAGCACCGCGCCGGCCGAGGTCCCGATGATCACGTCCGCGGTGCGCGCGTCCCATCCGGTCGTGTCCTCGAGCGCGCTGAGCGCGCCGATGGTCCACGACGCGCCGAGGACGCCGCCCGCCCCGAGCACGAGACCGCGGCGCTTGCCGCGCGGCTTCGCGAGCGGGTGTACGCCGGATGCCGAGCTCACCGGACCGTCTCCAGCAGCTCGGCGAGGGCGTCTTCGATGCAGGTCGCGAGCACGTCGACGTCGGGCACCGCGTCGCGGTCGGCGTTGATCCCGTAGTAGACGCCGCCGTTGTAAGAGGTCAACGCGATGCACACAGCCTG
>JBHELW010000082.1:0-2701 GCA_046262915.1 Mycobacteriales bacterium
ATGAGCCCGCTGCGCGATGTCGCCGGGATGCTGCGCTCGTTCGACTACGCGGCCCGGCATCTGCTCGCCGAGCGCCCGGGCGACCCCGGGCTCAGCTACCGCGCCGACGAGTGGGCCGAGCGCAACAGCGATGCGTTCTGCCGCGGCTACGCCGAGGTCGCGGGCGCGGACCCGCGCGCGGCCGGCGTACTGCTGCGCGCGTTCCTGCTCGACAAGGCCGTCTACGAGGTTGTCTACGAGGCGCGGCACCGCCCGACGTGGCTGCCCCTCCCGCTCGACGCGGTCGAGCGGCTCGGAGGGGGCTGATGCCGGCGCACCGTCGCCAAGCGGCTAGTGAACCTGCGTCAGGCCGACGTTGCTCGTGCGTAGCGCGCCGTCCCAGAGACGGTAGGTCGCGTAGTAGCGGTAATCGGCGTCGGCGCGGTACGTCGTTTCGTACCTGTTGGACGAGTAAACGACGCCAGTCCTGCGCAACTGGAAGTTGGTCGATCCTTCGCGGCGGAAGAACACGGAGACGCGTCCATTGTTCGGGGCACGGACAGTCAAGGTCACGATGGACCCGCGGGGCACGAGCGCGGGTCCGGAGATCGTCGGCGTCACGATCGTGCGACGGAGCGTCGACGTGCAACCCCCCGCAACTGCGTAGTAGTCGTAATCCTCATCGGCGACGTAGGTCGTCGCGTATGCACCGGCCGACGAGCCCGTAAGCAAGCGCCGCCGCGTGAACTCGAAGGCTCCACGCCGTCGGAAGTAGATCTCGACCGACGCTCCCGGCGTCGCCTGCCCGGACAACGCGACGGTTCGTCCGTACGGGACCGCGGCCGGCGAACGCATGTCGCCCGTGAGGCACGCGCTGCCAGGTGGCATCACGCGAACGGTCACCGGCTGATGGCTGCTCGGCCGTGCGCACGGCGGATAGCCGTGGAAGCAGCGGGCGTCAGATATCGAGTCGACCGTCGACGTGCCCGGACGCGCCGCGATGAAGTGTGCGTAGGAACCGCGACGCGGCTGGATTGACGCGACGTCGCGGAACAGTGGGCCGTCCGCCGGATACGTGGACGGCGGCGTCCATGGATCGCCATAACAGGGCAACGAAAGCGCAACGCCGTCTCCTTGGGTGACCGCGACCAGCCCGCCGACATAGGACGTGAGCTCCGTTGTGCCAGCCGACGGGGGAACGGGTGCCGCCGGGGGGTCACACGGTTCGAAGCCAGTGTTGACCTGAGGCCCGGAACCGTCGACGAAGACCGAGACCTGCCACGTCTCCGCCGCATACGAGCAAGCCGGCACCTCGTGCGAGCACCGGGTGTCGGTCGCGGCGCTGATGACAAAGGGCTGAACGGTGTTCGGCGCCGGCAAGTTCGCCTCGAGCGTCGCGCTCAGACCGCTGGTCGTCGACGAGAGCTGAGTAAGGAACATTGCGTCAGCGCTTCTTGGGCCTTGCCAGACGTCGCCGCTCCGAGTCGTCGCCAGCTCGACCCGCAGCTGCTGACCGACCACCAGCCGGATCGTCTGGCCATTGTTCGCGTTCGTCACGGTCACGGGGGCGGGAGAAACGGTCACGGTCCGGGCCGTGTAGTCCTGCACCGTCCCGTAGAGGGCAACGTTGTACGTCGTGGTGACGAGCGGGTGCTGATCCGTGAACGAGAACGAGCCGTCATCGGCCGTGACTGTCGATTCGATGGCGACGTAGTCGACGTCTGACGCCGTCTTTGCGAGAAGAGTCACCGTCGCGTGAAAGGGAGTCGCGCAGTTGCTGCTGGATCCGTAGTAGCCGCTCGAAGCGACCGCGTCGCCGGCGACAATCTGCGTCGGGTTGACGTCGAACCGGACCGCGACCACGCCTGGCGTGCAATCCGACGTCGGAGTTCCTTGCATCGGGGACGACGCCGCGGGACTCGGGGTCTGCGCCGCGGCCCGCGTACCGGAGAGGCCCAGCCCGCTGAGTGTTGACAGCGTGATGCTCAACATGATCGCGATCAGGGCGGGGACGCAGTTGGTGACGGTTCGTCTCATACCTCTTACAACGAGCACCGACCAGCTCGGACGTGCGGTCGTCTACACATTTGCGTCCTCCGGCGCGACTTCGCGGCCGTCGCCGTCGCCTCGCCTGCTCACGTACTTCAACCGCCAGTCGACGCACGCGCTGCCCGCCAGGTCACCGCGATGTCGAACATCGCCGTCTCCAAGCCCTCTCGAGGGTCAAGTGGATCTTTGAAGAAGTCCAGATACGGGATCCGCACTCTGCCGTACGTGCGAGTGATCAGTTCTGCACGCCACACGCCGAACCGGCCGCGCCTGAGCTCGATATCGACAATCGCGGCCCAGCGCACGACGCGCGTCGGAGGCCAGCGACGGCGGATTTCGATGCACTCGCTGTTGATGTAGACGCCACGCCGCACGAGACGCACGAAGTAGGCCGTCACCACGGCAGCAAGCCCAGCGGAAAACAGGGCGTTGCCCCACGCACCTTCACGCAACGCGGCTGCGGTTAGGTACCTCAACACCGCGATGAGCAGCGGTGAAAGCGTGTCCCTCACGGTCCAGGGGGTCTCGCGCCACCCGCGTTCTCTGCTGGGCCGGCTCGCCGCTCTCTAGGTCCTCCAGCAGGTCTGACAAGCGGATAACGCGCGCATCGGGCACGATCCGAAATTACGAGCTCAGCGGCCGGGGTCGGTCGTGCCACGCGAGAAGGTGCTCA
>JBHELW010000083.1:0-2124 GCA_046262915.1 Mycobacteriales bacterium
TTCGTGCGCTCGAACGTTCAACGTTTCTTTGAGCGCGGTGTCTTCGTCGATCTGGGCGTCGGTTGGCATCGTGCGCCGGACGACGCGCCAATCGACGTCATGGATGTGCACCACGTGGTCGACATCGGTGTTGTTGATGAGCACCCAACGTTCGGTCGTGCCGAGCACCGGCGCGGCGTCGACGCGGTGCGGATCGAAGGCGCGTGCGTTGATCGTCCAGGTGCCCTCGACCGGATCGCGGCCGAGCACCCAGGTGCGAGTCGCGGCGGGCGACTGCGTCACGTCGAACATTGGTGCCGGCCGAAGTCGCGCAGGGACTGACGAGTCGTCCCGGACCCTTCTCACGACTCGGAACATCAGTACGTCGGGTGCCGGGAACGGAGCTACGGGCGCAAGGTTTCGAAGCAGGATGCGCGACCCGACTGCGCGCCTGCTGAAGTCGACGACAACGTCGACCCGTTGCGCCGGCTCAACCCAGATACTCGTGCGCGTGATCGGCGCTGGCAGCAAGCCAGACTCGTTGCCGACCTCGACGAACGGCGTCCCGTCGCTGAAGGCGAAGTCGTACGGCCGCTCGTTGGAGGCGTTGAGCAGCCGCAATCGGTAGCGGTGGGTCGCGACGTCGAGGCGCGGCTGCACCGCGCCGTTGACCAGTATCCGGTCACCGCGGACGCCGCCGTCATCGAACGAGTAGGGGATCTGGTTCTGTGCATCGAACTGCCGGTCGACGACGACAAGCGGCACGTCGTAGCGACCTTTCGGGAGTGGGAGCGCACGGTCGACGGCGTCGTCGACGATGAACATCCCGGCGAGCCCCATCCAGACGTTGCGACCCGTCACATCCATCGTGTGGTCGTGGTACCACTGGATCGCCGCCCGCTCGGGCGACCCGTTCTCGCGCAGCGGGTAGCGGTAGGTGCGCGCCGCCCCAGGCTGGATGAGGAAGTCGGCAGGCTGACCGTCGTCCGCGGACGGGGAGTGGCTGCCGTGGTGGTGGACCGTTATCGGACCTACCGACTTAGGCAGCCGGTTGCGCACCGTGACCTGGGTGAGGGCTCCCGCGGGCCGGCGGATGAGAGGCCCTGGGAACGTCCCGCCGAAGGTCCACATCTTCGTACGGCGACCGGGCAACACCGCGACGCTCGTCTCCCGTGCGTCCAGGGCGATCGACGCAGATGTCAGGACTCGCGGCATCGGCAGTGACGTCGTGAACGGCGCGTGGCTGGCCGCAGCACGCACTGCGCCGGCACGGGCTGGTGCCGTGAGGAGCGCGACGAGGAGGAGGGCTCGCCTAACGCGCATCGGCGAGCAGCCTCTCCTCGGCTCCGGGCTCCGCATCCGGTTGGCGGGGTACGCGGCCGGTCACGGTGACGCCGTCGCTGGTGGACTCGATGTGCAGCGTTCCGCCGACCGCCGCGAGACGATCGGTCATGTTCTGGATGCCGGTTCCGCCCGATGTCGCGGCCGTTGGCAGCCCGGGCCCGTCGTCGGCGACGCTGAACGTCAACCAGTCATCCGTCATGTCGAGCGTCAGCGTCAGCCGGGAGTCCGGTGCGTGCTTCGCCGCGTTCTGCAGCGCCTCGAGGCAGCAGAAGTACGCCGCGGCTTCGACACGAGGGTCGCATCGGACTCCGGCCAGCGGGGCGCTTGTCTTGAGTCGTGCGCCGCGGAAACTCTTCGTCAGCTGCGTCCGTAGCGCGGCATAGAGCCCCTTGTCCGCGAGGACCTGCGGGAAGATCCCGCGGGCTAGGTCGCGCAACGCGACGACGGTCTCGCTCATCGACACCGTCACTTCGTCGAGCAACTTGGCCGCGCGCGCGGGGTCCGTCTCGATGAGCTGACTGGCCGTCCGCAGCCGCGCCGCCATCCCGACGAGGTGCTGTTGCGCCCCGTCGTGGATGTCGCGCTCCAGCCGTCGGCGCTCGTGGTCCTGCGCCGCGATAATCCGCCGTCGCGAGGCCACGAGCTCCTTCGCCTGCGCGGAGATCTGCTCGAGCCGCGCCTGGAGCTCGACCGCGAGCCGCGCGTTGCGCAGCGCGAGCCCGGCCTGCGATGCGAGGTTTTCCAGCAGCTCTCGCTCCGCGCCCGAGAGGTGTTCGCCGCGGGGCTTGACGATCGCTAGCT
>JBHELW010000084.1:0-24991 GCA_046262915.1 Mycobacteriales bacterium
GGTGGCGCGGCGCGGGTGAGCTCAGAGGTGGACGACGGGGCAGGTCAGCGTCCGCGTGATGCCGTCGACTGACTGGATGCGCGCCACGACGAGCTTCCCGAGCTCATCGACGTTGCGCGCCTCCGCGCGGACGATCACGTCGTATGGACCGGTCACGTCTTCGGCTTGCGTCACGCCCTTGATGTCCTGGATCGCGCGCGCGACGGCCGCAGCCTTTCCGACCTCTGTCTGAATCAGGATGTAGGCCTGCACTGCCACCGCGACGCTCCCCTCGTGGACCGAGCCGGGAACGGTACACGGTGTTTGGCGGCGCCGCCGTAGGGTCGGGCGGTGGCAGACGAGACGCTCGCCGACGTCGGCGAGTTCGGCGTCATCGACCGAGTCATCTCGCGATTGCGCGTCAGCGACGACGTCCTCGTCGGCCCCGGTGACGACGCAGCGGTCGTCTCCAGTCCTGACGGCCGTGTCGTCGTAACGACCGACGTGCTCGTCGAGGGCCGGCACTTCCGGCTGGACTGGTCGAGCCCCTACGACGTCGGACGCAAGGCTGCCGCGCAGAACCTCGCCGATGTCGTCGCGATGGGCGCCCGGCCCACGTCGCTGCTCGTCGGCTTCGGCGCACCCGCGGACACTCCGATTGCTACGGCGGAAGCGATCGCCGATGGGTTGCGCGACGAGGCGGCCGCCGTCGGCGCGTCAGTGGTCGGCGGCGACACCGTCGGTGCGGACTGCCTCGTCATCTCGGTGACGGCTCTCGGTGATCTCGGCGGGCGCCGCCCAGTGCGCCGTAGCGGCGCTCGGGTTGGCGACGCCGTCGTCCTCGTCGGGCGGCTTGGCTATGCGCAAGCCGGGCTGGAGATCTTGCGCGCCGGTGATGCAGCACTTGCCGCGCGCTTCGCGGAGCTTGTCGACGCGCACCGGAGACCCGTCGTGCCCTACGACGCGGCACTCGCGGCGGCGACGAACGCGACCGCAATGATCGACGTCAGCGATGGCCTCCTCGCCGACGCCGCGCACATCGCGAGGGCATCCAGCGTAGGGATCGAGATCGACATCGCGACGGTCGACACGGCGCCGCTGCAGGGCGCCGCGATCGCGCTGGGCGTCGACGCGGCCCGCTGGGTGCTCGCGGGTGGCGATGACCACGCGTTCGTCGTCACAAGCGCCCCGCAGGACATCACCGAGGTCGGCGTGGTGATCGGGCGGGTCGTCGACGGCTCGGGCGTGCGCACGCGCGCCGCGGACGTGCCGCCGACTCTCGGGTGGGACCACTTCGGGGCGACACCGTGAGTCGCGTGCCGCGCGTGCTGACCGTCGCCGGGTCGGACTCGGGCGGCGGGGCCGGTATCCAAGCCGACCTGAAGACGATGCTCGCGCTCGGGGTGCACGGCGCGAGCGCGCTCACGGCCGTCACCGCGCAGAACTCGCTCGGCGTCCAGGGGTGGTGGCCACTGCCGACCGACGCGGTGCGGATGCAGATCCGCTCCGTGCTCGATGACATCGGCGCAGACGCGGTGAAGACGGGCATGCTCGGGGCCGCCGAGGTCGTGCATGCGGTGGCCGACGAGCTACGCGATGTTTCCGTCCCCGTCGTCGTCGACCCCGTTTGCGCGTCGAAGCACGGTGACCCGCTGCTCGCAGCCGATGCCGTGTCCGCGCTGCGCGATCGCGTCCTCCCGCTCGCCACTGTCGTCACGCCGAACCTTGGCGAGGTCCGCCTGCTGACCGGTGTCAGCGTCGAGAGCCCCGGCGACCTTCGCCGCGCCGCCGAGGCGGTGCACGCCCTTGGTCCGCGCTGGACCCTCGTCAAGGGCGGGCATCTCGCGGGTGATGCCGTCGATCTGCTCTACGACGGCGAGCGCGCGATCGAGCTGCCTGCGGCGCGGCTGGACAACCGGCACACCCACGGCACGGGTTGCACGCTCGCGTCCGCGATCGCGGCGTTTCTCGCGTGCGGCGACGACGTCGAACGCGCCGTGCGTCGGGCGAAGAACTACGTCACGCGCGCGATCGCGTCGGGCTTCGCCGTCGGGGCGGGCATCGGGCCCGTCGACCACGCGTGGCGCTGGCGCGCGGAGGCGATGGCTGAGAACGAGCTGTGAGGCGGCGATGCGTTAGACGGCGCGCGCGACCTTGCCTGCCTTGATGCACGACGTGCAGACGTTGAGCTTCTTCGGCGTCTTGCCGACGAGCGCGCGCACCGACTGGATGTTCGGGTTCCAGCGGCGCGGCGTGCGCCGGTGCGAGTGCGACACGGCCATGCCGAAGCCGGGGCCCTTGCCACAGATGTCGCACACGGCAGCCACGGGAGCGCTCCTCGGAACCGGTTACGCCGCCGGCCGGTCGGCGCGGGCGTCGGCCCGACAGGGTAACTGATGCGTGCGCGCGATGACCTCGGGCACAGGCGGCGTCGCTAGTCTCGCTCGCGACCGGCCCGCCAAGGAGGTGCGCGTGCGTCAGCACCTCGACGCCGCCGCCATTCGGCGCTGGGCGGCCCTCGCTCGGGCCGCGCTCGAGGCGCATCGCCAGGAGATCGACGACCTCAACGTCTATCCAGTCCCGGACGGCGACACCGGCACGAACTTGCTGATGACGATGCAGGCGGTCGAGCACGCCGTAGCGGCCCGTCGAGACGATGACGGCGACGCCACCTTGCGGGCCCTCGCCGAGGGCGCACTGATGGGCGCGCGCGGCAACTCGGGGGTAATCCTCAGCCAGGTGCTGCGTGGCGCTGCCGAGGTCGTCGCCACCGCCGGGATCAGCGCGGCGAGCGCCAAGGTCGCCCTGCGCCGCGCCGCCGACCTCGCATACGCAGCGGTGTCGGAGCCGGTGGAAGGGACCATCCTCACTGTCGCCCGCGCGGCCGCCGACGGCGCGGAGGCCGCGAGCTCGGACGACGCCGCCACGGTGGTGCGGGTGGCAGCACGCGCAGCCGCGGACGCGCTCGCGCGGACTCCCCAGCAGTTGGCGGCGTTGGCGCGCGCGGGCGTCGTCGACGCCGGCGGACGTGGCCTCTGTGTTCTGCTCGACTCGCTCGTGTCGATGCTCGACGGTCACCCGGAAGCACCGACTCCGGGACCCGTCGTGCCCCGGGATGGCCGCGCGCTCGTCGTCGCCCGCGAGGGCGGCAGCAGCGACTTCGCATACGAGGTGCAGTACCTGCTCCGCGCCCCCGACGACCGCATCGCGCCGCTGAAGGCCGAGCTGGGAGAGCTCGGCGACTCGCTGGTCGTCGTCGGTGGCGACGGTCTCTACAACGTGCATGTCCATGTCAACGACGTGGGTGCTGCGCTGGAGGCTGGGGTGCTCGCCGGCCGGCCGGAGCGGATCTCGGTGACTCGCTTCGACGACCAGATCCGGGCGAGCGATGCGGCGACACCGGGAGCGACCATGCTGCAGGCCGCGGGCGTGCTCGGTACGTCGCTGCGGGCTGGGACATCCGCTGGCCGTCGCGCCGTCGTCGTGGTTGCGCCCGGTCCCGGGCTGGCCGCGACCTTCGAGTCGGTCGGCGCCCGCGCGGTGACGGGCGGCGCGACGATGAACCCGTCCACCGGTGAGCTGCTGGCCGCGATCGAGGCGAGCGGCGCGGCCGAGGTCGTGCTGCTGCCGAACGACGGCAACGTGCACGGAGCCGCGGCGCAGGCGGCGGCCGCCGCTCGCGAGCGGGGCTGGCAGGTCCGCGTCATCCCGACGCGCTCGCCGGTCCAAGGACTCGCGGCGCTCGCCGTTCACGATCGCGATCGCGACTTCGGCGACGACATCATCGCCATGACCGCGGCGGCCGGCGCGACCCGGTGGGCCGAAGTCACGGTTGCCGTTCGCGACGCACAGACGTCCGCGGGGATGTGCCGGGCGGGCGACGTGCTCGGCTTGCTCGAGGGCGACGTCGCCGTCATCGGTCACGACCTGACGGCGGTGGCCCTCGAGGTCGTCGACCGGCTCCTGCTCGCGGGCGGCGAGATCGTCACATTGGTGGCCGGCGCCACGTGCGACGCCGATGTCGTGGACCGGTTGCGCGAGCACTTGCACCGCGACCACCCAACCGTCGAGGTCGAGGTGCATGACGGCGGGCAACCGCACTACCCGCTGTTGCTGGGCGTGGAGTGACTCGCACGCTCGGGCAGCCCCTGCGCGCAGTCGTGGGAGACAGAACCGCGGCGGTTCTGTCGAGCGCGCTCGGCCTCGAGACCGTCGGCGACCTGCTGCACCACTACCCACGGCGCTACGCCGAGCGCGGCACGCTCACGGACCTGGCGCATCTCGTCGTCGGCGAGCACGTCACGGTTCTCGCCCGGGTGAAGAAGGCGCGGACGCGACCCATGCGCGACCGACGCCGCTCGATGCTTGAAGTGGTCGTCACGGATGGCAAGCGCGAGCTCACGCTGACCTTCTTCAACCAGGCGTGGCGGGCGAAAGAGCTCGTGCCCGAAACCGTCGGCCTGTTTGCCGGCAAGGTGACCGACTTTCGCGGCCGGCGGCAGCTGACGCACCCGGAGTACCAGCTGCTCGACTCCGATGCCGTCGACGCTGACGTCGCGACGGAGTTCGCCGGGGCGCTGATCCCGGTGTATCCCGCGTCCGAGAGGACGCCGTCCTGGGTAATAGCCCGCTCGGTGCGGATCGTCCTCGACACCCTGGACGACGTCGAGGACCCGCTGCCGGTCGAGGTCTGCGCCCGCCACGGTCTGGCGGAGCTCGCCCAGGCGTTGCGCCTGGTGCACCGCCCGGAGTCACGCGACGACGTTGCGGTCGCCCGCCGACGGCTGAAGTGGGACGAGGCGTTCATGCTGCAGGTCGCGCTCGCGCAACGTCGGCACGCGGCGCGCGCCACACCGACGCCGCCGCGAGTCCGGCGCGCCGGCGGGCTCGCGGACGCCTTCGATGCCGCGCTGCCTTTCGAGCTGACGGCCGGCCAGCAGGAGGTGAGCGGCGCGATCGAGGCGGACCTCGCCGCGACGCATCCGATGCACCGCCTCCTGCAAGGCGAAGTCGGATCGGGCAAGACGGTCGTCGCGATCCGCGCCATGCTCACGGTCATCGACGCCGGCGGTCAGGCCGCGCTGATGGCGCCGACCGAGGTCCTCGCGGCTCAGCACGCGCGCAACATCCGCGAGCTGCTCGGCCCGCTGGCGATGGCCGGTGAGCTGGGCGGTGCCGACCAGGCGACGCAGGTGGTTCTCGTGACCGGGTCGATGCCGGCCGCCGCGCGCCGCGCCGCGCTGGCTGCCGTCGCCGATGGCACCGCGGGCATCGTCATCGGCACGCACGCGCTGCTCGAGCCGGACGTCGTCTTCCGCGACCTGGCGCTCGTCGTCATCGACGAGCAACATCGGTTCGGTGTCGAGCAGCGCGACGTGCTCCGTGCGAAGGCCGCCTCCGCTCCGCACGTCCTGGTCATGACGGCGACGCCGATCCCGCGCACCGTCGCGATGACGGTCTATGGCGATCTGGAGACATCGACGCTGGCTGAGCTGCCGCGCGGCCGCGCCCCGATCACGTCCAGCGTCGTCCCGGCCGAGCGCGCCGATTGGATCCGGCGCATGTGGTCGCGGGTCCGCACCGAAGTCGACGCCGGCCACCAGGCGTTCGTCGTGTGTCCGCGGATCGGCGGCGACGAGGCGGAGGAGTCCAGTGGCGACGAACCCCGCGACGATGAGCCCCGTGACGATGAGCCCCGTCACGATGAGCCCCGTGACGATGAGCGCAGAGCAGCTGACGAAGGTGCAGATAGCGATGACGCCGCGACACCGCGCCGGCCGGCCCTCGCGGTCATCGACGTCTTCCCGGCGCTCCGCGATGGCGAGCTCAACGGGCTGCGCGTCGAGATGCTGCACGGCCGACTGCCCGCCGACACCAAGGACACGGTCATGCGCCGCTTCGCGCGCGGCGATATCGACGTGCTGGTCGCGACAACGGTCATCGAGGTCGGTGTCGACGTGCCGAACGCCACCGCCATGGTTGTGCTCGACGCCGACCGCTTCGGCATCAGCCAGCTCCACCAGCTGCGCGGTCGCGTCGGCCGCGGGAGCGCGCCGGCGTTCTGCCTCTTCCACACCGAAGCCCCGGTCGACACCCCGGCGCGCGAGCGGGTAGCGATTGTCGCTGGCGAGCCAGACGGGTTCGTCCTCGCGCGCCATGACCTGCGCCAGCGCCGCGAGGGTGACGTCCTCGGCACCAGCCAGGCCGGCAAGATCAGCCAGCTTCGGCTCCTCGAGCTGCTCTCCGACGAAGACCTGATCCTTGACGCGCGCGCGGAAGCGACCGGGCTCATCGACGCGGACCCGTCGCTCAGCGACCACCCGCTGCTCGCGGCAGCGCTCGCCGCGGCGCTCGAGCCGGAGCGCGCCGACTACCTCGAGAAGGCCTGATGCGGATCGTCGCCGGCGCGGCGGGGGGCCGCCGGCTCGCCGTCCCCGCGGGGCGCGGCACCCGACCGACGACGGAACGCACGCGCGAGGCGATGTTCTCGTCGATCATCTCGCTCGTCGGCCCTCTTGACGGCCTGCGCGTTCTCGACCTCTACGCCGGCTCCGGCGCGTTCGGCCTGGAGGCTCTCTCGCGCGGCGCGGCGCACGCACTGCTCGTCGAGAGCGACGCGAAGGCGCTCGCGGTGCTGCGCCGCAACGTCGAAACCGTCGGCATGGCCGGCGCCGTCGTCCGCGCCGACAAGGTCGAGCGCACCGTCGCCGAGCCCACGCTCGACCCCTACGACCTCGTCGTCGCCGACCCGCCGTACCGGCTCGCCGCTGCGACGGTCGATGCGGTGCTGGCCTCGTTGGCCAGCAACAACTGGCTACGCCGGGACGCTCTCGTCGTCGTCGAGCGGTCGACGCGCAGCGCCGCGCTGACCTGGCCCGACGGGATCGAGCGCATTCGCGAGCGACGCTACGGCGAGGGCCGGCTTTGGTACGGTCGCTCGCTCTAGTCGGGGGAGGGTGACGGGTGGTACGCCGGGCGGTGTGCCCCGGGTCTTTCGACCCGGTGACCAACGGCCACCTCGACATCATCGGGCGCGTCAGCCGCATCTACGACGAGGTCGTCGTCGCCGTACTCGTTAACCCGGCCAAGGCCGGCCTGCTCCCCATCGCCGAGCGGATGGACCTGCTGCGCGAAGTCACGGCCGACTACGGCAACGTTGAGGTCGACAGCTTCACTGGGCTCCTCGTCGACTACTGCCGCGCGAAGGACGTCCCCGTCATCGTCAAGGGGCTGCGCGCGGTTAGCGACTTCGACTACGAGCTGCAGATGGCGCAGATGAACCATCGTTTGGCCGGGGTCGAGACCATGTTCATGACGACGAACCCGCTGTACTCGTTCCTCTCGTCAAGCCTGGTCAAGGAAATCGCGGCTTATGGTGGAGACGTCTCGGGGCTGGTCCCGAACGTCGTCCAGCGCCGGCTGGCCGAGCGGGTCGCGGCGGGCGGCGCGTCGTCCTGACCAGCCGGAGTGCGGCGGCGCGTCGTCACGTGCCCAGTCAGCGAGGAGCACCCGAGGTGAACAAGGTCCAGGCGAAGCTCGACGAGCTATCCCAAGTCGTCGAGACGGCGAAGGCGATGCCGCTGTCGGCGTCGTGCATCGTCAACCGCACCGACGTGCTGCAGCTGCTCGACGAGGTGCGTGAGCTGCTGCCGGACCAGCTCCGCGAAGCGCAGTGGGTCATCAAGGACCGAGACGAAGTGATCGCCGAGGGCCGCCGCGAGGCGGAGCGGATCATCGCCGAGGCGCATGCCGAGCGCGAGCGGCTGGTGTCACGCACGGAGGTCATGCAGACCGCGACCCGCGAGGCGACGCGGGTGACCGAGGAGGCGCGCGAGGCGGCGCAGACGATGCGCGTGGAGGCGGAGGACTACGTCGACGCCAAGCTTGCCAACTTCGAGGTCGTGCTGCACAAGACGCTGAAGTCCGTCGAGCGGGGCCGCGACAAGCTGCGCGGACGGCACGAGCTCGACGCGCTGCGCAGCGCCGACCCCGAGGCGGATCTCGACCGCGAGCCGCTGCCCGGTTAGGGACCAGCGGCTCCGCCGGTCGCTCGCGTCTGCGCGACGGCGAAGAGCCGCCACGGCTCGTCCAACCCTTTCAGCTCGTGTGACCCGCGGTCGACGAAGTGCAGCCCAGAGCCGGCGACGAGCTCCTTCACCGTGCTCGAGACGAGCACCTCGTCAGCGCCCGCCAGCGCGCCGACGCGCGCGGCGATCGCCATGCCGATTCCTTCCGGCTTTCCGTCGCGCAGCACGCATTCGCCCGTGTGGACCCCGACGCGCACGTTGATGCCGAGACCTCGCAGGTCGTCGACGAGGCTGAGTGCGGTTTGGATCGCGCGGTGCGGGCCGTCGAAGGCGGCGACGAAGCCGTCTCCGGTGGCCATGAGCTCGCGGCCGCCGCCCGATGCCACGCCGGCGCGCACGATCTCGTTGTGCCGCGCCAGCACATCGAGCCACGCCGCGTCGCCCAACTCGCGCGAGCGCTGCGTCGACGCGACGATGTCCGTCACCGCGATTGTCGCGAGCACGCGTTCGGGCTCGGGCCGCCGGCGGACGCCGACGACGAACGCCGCGATCTCCGCGAGCCAGGCATCGAAGTCGCCGAGGAACCACAGGTGCTCGTCGCCGGGCTGCTCGACGT
Source organism: Mycobacteriales bacterium (assembly GCA_046262915.1). Lineage (GTDB taxonomy): Bacteria > Actinomycetota > Actinomycetes > BP-191 > BP-191 > JBHELW01. The sequence goes on from JBHELW010000084.1 coordinate 8,623, forward strand.
AGCGAGCGTCGGCGATGTGCTCCGCCAGGTACCGCCCGTTCTCGACGCGGCAGAAGTTGTTCCCCGCGCGGTGCACAACGAGCGTCGGGACGTGGATGTTGGGCAGGATCGCGCGGATGTCCAGCTCGACCAGCATGCGCAGCATCGCGCGCTGCAGCCGGGGCCCGGTTGACGTCCGGATGTAGCGCCAGATCCAGTCGCGGAGAATGGGGTCGCGCGTGGCCGATGGCGACAGCGCGGACGCGAGTGCTTCTGCTGCTTCCCCGGTCTCGGCGCTGTCCATCGCCAGCTCGAAGAGCTGCCGCGGTTGCCCGAACGGATAGTCCGGCCGTTGCAGCACGCAGGCCGACGTGTTGGAGAGGACCAACGACGAGACGCGTTCCGGATGCATGGCGGCGAACAGCATCCCGACGTAACCTCCCTCGCCGTTGGCGACGACGCTGACCCGCTCCCACCCCAGGTCGTCGACCACGCACCGCAGGTCGTCGGCCCACTCCTCAAGGGTCGGCAGCGCGTCCGGGGGGACCGGATCCGACAACCCCACGCCGCGCTTGTCGAAGCTCATGAAGCGCCCGACGGACCCGAGCTTCGTCAGCCCGCGCGCGATCGGCGGGAAGTCCCACCGCGCCTCGATGTGGGTGAACCAGGTTGGGATGAAGGCGACCGGCGCGCCCTCGCCCCACACTTGATAGGCGATGTGCTCGTCACCGCGACGGGCGTAGCGCGTTGCCGGGCCGGTCATTCGGCACCTCCGCGCCCGAGCCATCTCACCGCGTTGGTCGGCTATCCTGAGCGCAATCCCATGTCGACGCCAGTGATTGCCATGCCCGAGACCCGACGCCACGCCCCGCATCTCGACCCGCGCGCTCCGCTCGTGCTCGACACGCGCGAGTTGGCGCGGCGACCCGGCACGCAGCGTCAGGTCGACTTCGACGCGCCCGCTCCCGCGGACATCGGCACCCCGCTCATCGGCGTCGCCGCGGGGGCACCGATGACGCTCGCGCTCCGGCTCGAGTCGGTGATGGAAGGCGTCCTGGTGTCCGGCACCGCGACGGTCGCGCTCGTCGGCGAGTGCGGCCGCTGCCTCGACCCGGTCGCCAGCACTCTCGACGTAGACCTGCTCGAGCTCTATGCCTACGCCGAGTCCGACGCGACCGAGGACGAGGCCAGCCGCCTCGACGGCGACTTCCTCGACCTGGAGCCCGTCGTGCGCGACGCCGTTGTGCTGGCACTGCCGCTCACGCCGTTGTGCAACGATGACTGCCCCGGGTTGTGCGTCACGTGCGGGGCGCGGCTCGCCGACGTGGCGGCCGGACACTCGCACGACGTGGTCGACCCACGCTGGGACGCGCTACGCAACCTGGCCGGTGCCCTGCCGGATGACGGCGACGGGCACTCGATGCAACCGAGAGAGCAGGAGTAGGGCAGTGGCGGTTCCCAAGCGGCGCATGTCGCGCAGCAACACGCGCTCGCGGCGCGCCCAGTGGAAGGCGAGCCTGCCGGCGTTCGCGACGTGCAAGCGGTGCAAGCAGCCGAAGCTGCCGCACGTCGCATGCCCGACCTGCGGCACCTACAACGACCGGCAGGTCGTCAACGTCTAGCGCGGCCGCGCCGGGTGTGTCCGCCGCCGCCGACGTGTTCGCCGTCGTCCGCGACGCCCTCGTGGTGATTCTCGAGATCGACCCGGCCACCGTGCGCCGCGAGACACGGCTCGTCGAGGACCTCGTGGCCGACTCGTTGGTGCTCGTCGAGCTCGCGGAGCTCATGGAGGAGCGGCTGCAGCCCACGGCGCCAGGGTTCGTCATCGACGACGCCGACCTCGACGACCTCGCGACGGTCGGAGAGCTCGTCGACTACGCCGTGCCGCGTCTCGCCGGCGGCGCGTGAAGACGCGGACGCGCGCGATCGGCTCCGCGGCCGACATCGGCGCCCGGCGAACCCCGCTCGAGAAGTCGCTCGGCGTCACGTTCCGCGACCGCGACCTGCTACGCCGGACGCTGACCCACCGCTCGTACGCGTACGAGAACGGCGGCCTGCCGACGAACGAGCGTCTCGAGTTCCTCGGCGACGCGGTGCTCGGCCTCGTCGTCACCGACAACCTGTACCGCACCCATCCCGACCAGCCCGAGGGACAGCTCGCGAAGCTGCGCGCGGCGGTCGTCAACATGCAGGCGCTCGCGGCGGTGGCGCGGGGGATCGACCTCGGCGACTGGCTTTTGCTCGGTCGCGGCGAGGAAGCGACCGGTGGCCGGGACAAGTCCTCGATACTCGCCGACACCCTTGAGGCGCTGCTCGGCGCGGTTTACCTCGATCGCGGTATGGGCGTCGCGGTCAAGCTCGTCCACCGACTCTTCGGTTCGCTGATGAGTGAGTCCGCGGCGCGTGGTGCGAGTCTGGATTGGAAGACGTCACTGCAGGAGCTCACCGCGGCACGGCTGCTCGGCGTTCCGGACTACAGCGTCACGGAAAGCGGGCCGGACCACGCGAAGGAGTTCGTCGCGAGCGTCGCCGTCGCCGGCGACGTGCTCGGTTCCGGCAGCGGTCGCACCAAGAAGGAAGCGGAACAGCGGGCCGCCGAGGTTGCGTGGACCGCGCTCCAGCACCGCGCGTTGGCCGCGCCGGACGTGGTCGACGGCAGCTAGCGGGCGATGCCCGAGCTGCCGGAGGTCGAGACGGTCCGCGCCGGGCTGGCGCGCGGCGTCGTCGGCCGTCGCATCGCCGACGTCGACGTGCACCATCCGCGGGCGATCCGGCGCCACCTCGCGGGGTCCGATGACTTCCGCGCGTTGTTGCGCGGCCGCCGAGTCGACGGCGTGCAGCGACGCGGCAAGTACCTCTGGCTGCCTCTCGACTCCGGCGACGCGCTCGTGGCGCACCTCGGGATGAGCGGCCAGCTGCTCGTCGTCCCGCCGGAGAAGCCGGTCGAAGCCCACCTGCGGGTTCGTCTGACCTTCGACGACGACGCGCGCGAGCTGCGGTTCGTCGACCAGCGCACGTTCGGTGGCATGTTCGTCGCGCCGGGCGGTGCGCGGTTGCCCGACCCGATCGCGCACATCGCCCTCGACCCGCTCGACCCCGCGTTCGACGACGCGCGGTTCCACGAGCGGCTACGCCGGAAGCACACCGAGATCAAGCGCGCGCTGCTCGATCAGTCGCTGGTCTCTGGCGTGGGCAACATCTACAGCGACGAGGCCCTGTGGCGGGCGCGGCTGCACTACGCCCGGCGCACCGACACGATGCGCCGCCCGGAGACCGTGCGGTTGCTTAGCTCGGTGCGGGAGGTTCTCACCGCCGCGCTCGCCGCTGGCGGGACGAGCTTCGACGCCCTCTACGTCTCGACCGAAGGCGTGTCGGGGCTCTTCGAGCGCGAGTTGGCGGTCTACGGCCGAGAGCACGAGCCGTGCCCCCGCTGCGGAACTCCAGTCCGCCGGGCGCCGTTCATGAACCGCTCGACGTACTTCTGCCCGCGCTGCCAGCGGGCGCCTCGGCGATGACACGACCACAGCGTCGGTTACGCGTTGTGACGTTGGGGACAACAAACTGCTAGGAACGTGTCCACAAGTGGCCTGACCCAGAGCAGGAGTCGCCATGAGCTTGCGCCGCGCGCTCGCCGTCATCCCAGCCGCATCCCTGGTCATGCTCGGCCTCACCGCGAGCACGGCGCAGGCGGCAACGGTCGTCTCCAACCCGAGCAATACGCAGGGCTGGGTGGCGCAGGCCTACGACTGCAGCGACGGTGATCTCACCCCGCAGCAGGCGTTCGTTGTCGGGCCCGAGGACCCGCCCCTGGGGATCGGCAGCCGCGAGCTGCGGATGGGTGACAACGTCCTCCAGACGGAGCTCTGGCGCACGCCCAACTACGACGGCACGAAGATCGCCGACATCCAGGACCTGCAGTACTCCACCTACGCCGCGAGCAACGGTGTCGACTTCCAGCAGCCGCCGTACTTCCGGCTCACCGTCGACAAAGACGGCAACGGCACCTACGACGAGAGCCTGTTCTACATACCTGCGAACAACGGTCCGGTCGTCGATGACGCGTGGCAGACGTGGGACATGGACGCGGGCATGTGGGGAATCGACGGCGACCCGGGGCCGGGCGGCGGCACGACACTGGCCGCATACGCGACCGCGAACCCGAACGCCAAGCTCGTCAACAACAACGGCGGTCAGCCGAATGGCGGCTCGATGTCGGTCATCGTCGGGTGCTCAGGCGACCAGCAGCGCAACTCGACATTCAACACCGACCGCGTCGTCGTCGACACGGCGTCGACCAACAGCACGACATACGACTTCGAGCCGTCGATCAACGTTCTCGTCTCCAACCCCAGCAACCAGCGGGGTTGGACGGCCATCGCCTTCGACTGCTCGACAGACGCGAACCTCACGCCACTGCAGCAATACGTCGTCGGCCCGCAGACGCCCCCCGCCGGCATCGGCAGCCGCCAGCTGCAGATGGACGCCAACATCTACCGCACCGAGGTGTGGCGGACCGCCAACCACGACGGCACGCGGATTGCCGATATCCAACAGCTGGAGTACTCGACCTACGCCGCGAGCAACGGCGTCGACTTCCAGCAGCCGCCGTACTTCCGTCTCTCGGTTGACCAGGACGGGAACGGGACGTACGACGAGAGCCTGTTCTTCATCCCGGCCAACCAGCAGCCGGAGCAGCCGGCTCCGGTCGACGACGCGTGGCAAACGTGGGACCTCGACACCGGTCGTTGGAACATCGACGGCGACACCGGGCCAGCAAATGGGATCACGCTTGCGCAGTACGCGACGACGTGGCCGAACGCGCAGATCGTGAACCGGAACGGCGCCGCCTCTAACGGCACGCCGGCCAGCGGCGGCATGGCGATCATCGTCGGGTGTGCCGGTGACCAGCAGCGCAACTCGACCTTCAACACCGACCGCGTCCTGCTCGCGGTCGCCAACCAGCAGCCCGTCATGTACGACTTCGAGCCGCAGGTGAGCAGTACGACGCCGCCACCGCCACCGCCACCGCCGCCGACCACACCTCCGCCGTCCGCCACACCCACGACGGCGTCGCCCACCCCGAGCGCGAGCGCCAGCGCCAGCGCGAGTCCGACGGTGACCGTGACGGCAACGGCCACGCGAACCGCTACGGCTACCGCGACGACGACGACGACACCATCACGGTCGGCGCCGCCGGGCGTGTGTGCGGGCGCTACGCAAGGCTCGGTCAACGTCAGCGTCAGCCCGTCGACGGTGCGCGCCGGCCAGAGCAGCACGGCGACGGTGACCGCGCCGGTCGGGTCCACCGCCGAGCTGCTCGCCCGGACGTCAGGCCAGCCCTACGCCGTCGTGCGCAGCGCGACCGTTCCGGCCAGCGGTTCGGTCAGCTTCGTGCTCAACCTCGGGCGCACGGTGCGGGTCGCGGCGCGCGCCTGTGGCTTCACGAGCGCGACGCAGCCGATCATCAGCGTGATCGCCCGGGTGAGCATGGACGCCGCCGGACTGCCGGGCTGCGTCGTGCGGTTCAACGGCTCCACGTTGCCGGTCAAGCCGGGTCAGGTCGTGAGCATCTACTACCGCTCCGGTGACAGCTCGACGCTCGCGCTGCAGACTCGCACGGACGGTGCCGGCCGCTACGTCGTGAGCCGCCGCTTCCTGGCCTGCGGGCACTTCCTCGGGTTCTTCGCACGCGTGTCGAACGACGTGCACAACCTCGCCGGGCAGTCGCCCGACAAGGTGGTCTTCATCCACCGGTAGCACCCGCGGCATAGAGGGGCGGCTCCTGCGGGAGCCGCCCCTCGTCACGTCATACCGTGCGCGCCATGGCGAAGACTGTCTCGATCGATCCCGCAACGGACACCTCATTGCAGGACCTCGTCGCGCGCACCGGTCGCTCGGCGCGCGACCTGGTCGCAGATGCGGTCGCGACACTGCATCTCGCGTCCGTCGGCGAGCCGCCGCGGCCCGGAGTGCCGCGGGTGCCGTTCAAGAAGTTGTGGTCCGACAACGACGCCGACGTCGTGCTCCGACAGCTCGACCCGAAGTTCTTCCGCCTCGAGGAGGGCTTCCGGTTCGAAGGCGCGCGTGCGGTCGTCGTACCACCGGGCGGCGATGCCACGGACCTCGCGTCCGTTCCCGGCTTCCTCACGTGGCTCGTCCCGAGGTACGGCCGGCACACGCTGCCGGCGCTGCTGCACGACTACCTCGTTCGACCGGGCATGCCGAGCGCGCTGCGGGCGCAGGCCGATGAGGTGTTCCGCGACGCGATGGGCGCGACGCAGGTGCCGTTCGTCATGCGCTGGACGATGTGGTCGGCCGTCTCGATCGCCACGATCCTCGGTCGCCGGTCCTGGCTGCGGCGCGCGCTCGTCGGGATGTGGCTGCTCGGCTACGCCGCCGCCGGCGGTCTGCTCGCACTGCGCGCGACCGGAGTCGCGACGCTGTGCCCGCGGCTGACACCGGCAGTCATCTCGCTCAGCCCGCTGGTGCTGTCGTTCCTCTGGGGTCGCCGCTACTACTACGCCGGGTTGGTCACCGCCTGGGCGCTGCTGGTGCTCGTCCTCCCCGTCGTAGTCATCGCCGCGGCCCTTGGCCTCTACGCGGTGCTGGAACAGGTCGCGCTCGTCGTTCTGAAGGCGCGCCGGCGCCTGGGTGCTGACATCGCGGTCAACCCCGTCCGGCTCAGCAAGCTCAGCGGAGCCGCCGTGCCGGTGCAGCCCGTGGCGCTGGTGCCCGGCGAGTGAGCGGACGCGCCGAAGATGGCGACAGCGTGCGGCTCACGGCCTGGGTGAGTGGCCGCGTCCAGGGCGTCGGGTTCCGGTGGGAGGTGCGCCGAACGGCGGAGGCCCTGGGGTTGCGCGGGTGGGCGGCGAACCTCGACGACGGGCGCGTCGAGGTTGTCGCCGAGGGTCCGCGCGCCGCCTGCGCAGGGCTACTGGCCTGGGTGCGCGGCGCCGCGGTGCCAGGCCGGGTCAGCGCAGTCCACGAGCAGTGGAGTCACGCCCGCGGGGTCGCAGCCGGGTTCGCCATGCGCTGACGTCACCCGGGCTGACCTGGGGGTGTTATGAAATCGTGACCTGATCGTGACCCCTCTTGACCACGACCGGCTGGCGTGTCACGCTCTTCAGCACCGCGCGGAATCGTGTCACAGCCGCCTGCGGTCACACGATCCGCACCGATCTGGCTCAGCGTGGAGGCTGTCGGATGGCCAAGGCCCTGCTCGGCTACGTAGGCGTCAGCAGCGACCCGCGAATGGTTCTCGAGCTCCAGGCACTGCGCCGGCAGATCAAGGAGCTCCAGGCCGAGCTGGCCGACGTACGCGCGCTCAATGCCGAGCTTTCGCATACCGACTCGGTCTCGACCAGCGAGTTGCTCTCGCTCGCCGAGACTCCGGAGCCCGCGCTGACCTAGCGCGAGCAGCACGGTCCTTTGGGCGCCCCGACCGGGCGCCCTTTTCCATGTCACTGTTCGGGGCCAGTTCCGGGCGCGTTTCTGGGCCCGCGCCTCCGCGAGGCGCCGCGTCGGCGCCGGTAGGCTCGGCCCCGGACTTCCCCGCCGTACGACGATTCGGTCGGCCCACTGCCGACCCCGGGAGAGCGCTCCGCGTGTACCTGAAGAGCCTCACCCTGCGCGGGTTCAAGTCCTTCGCGTCGTCCACCACGCTGCGGTTCGAGCCGGGTATCACGTGCGTCGTCGGCCCGAACGGCTCGGGCAAGTCCAACGTCGTCGATGCCATCGCGTGGGTACTGGGGGAGCAGGGCGCGAAGTCACTGCGCGGCGGCAAGATGGAAGACGTCATCTTCGCCGGCACCCCGGGCCGTCCCGCCCTCGGCCGCGCCGAGGTCGTCCTCACGATCGACAACTCCGACGGCGCGCTGCCGATCGACTACACCGAGGTGTCGATCTCGCGGCTGATGTTCCGCTCCGGCGAGTCGGAGTACTCCATCAACGGCGCACCCTGCCGGCTGCTCGACGTACAGGAGCTGTTGAGCGACTCCGGCATCGGGCGCGAGCTGCACGTGATCGTCGGCCAGGGCCAGCTCGACGCGATCCTCTCGGCGCGCCCGGAGGACCGACGGGGCTTCATCGAGGAAGCCGCGGGCGTGCTCAAGCATCGCAAGCGCAAAGAGAAGGCGCTGCGCAAGCTCGACGCAATGGCCGCCAACATGACGCGGCTCACGGACCTGACCAACGAGCTACGCCGGCAGCTCAAGCCGCTCGGCAAGCAGGCCGAGATCGCGCGCCGGGCCGCGGCGATCCAGGCGGAGCTGCGCGACGCGCGGCTGCGACTGCTCGCCGACGACCTGCTGGCGCTGCGCGCGGTCGCGGACGCGGAGCGGCGCGACGAAGAGTCGGTGCGCGCCCGCCGGTCGGCGGCAGAGGCCGCGCTCGCGGAGGCGGACGAGCGCGAGCGGACGCTCGAGGCGGCGCTCGCGGACGAGACACCGCTGCTCGCGCGCGCGCAGGAGACCTACTACCGGCTCTCCGCGGTGCGCGACCGGCTCCGGGGAACCGCCGACCTCGCGGCGGAGCGCCACCGCCACCTCGGCGCCGACGTGGACGCCGAGGTGCGGCCCGGTCGCAGTGCGGCCGAGCTCGACGCGGAGGCCGCGAGCGTCCGCGAGGAGGAGCGCGCCGTGCGCGCGGCGCTCGCGGTTGACGAAGGTCGGCTCGCCGCCGCGGCCGGCGCCCGCGCGGCACTGGAGACTGCGCTCGCCGAGGCCGAGACCTCGCTCGTCACCGCGACGCGCGCGCAAGCGGACCGTCGGGAAGGCCTCGCGCGGCTCACCGGCGAGGTCGGCGCGCTGCGGTCGCGGGCGGCGGCGGCGGAGCAGGAGATCGGCCGTCTCACTGCGGCGCACGCGGCCGCTCTGGAGCGCGCCGGCGCGGCGGCCGACGCCTACGCCGCGCTGCAGCGACAGATCACCGACGCGGAGGCGGGCGAGCTCGGGCTCGACGCCCGCTACGAGCGGGTGAGCCACGATCTCGCCGAAGCGACCGTGCGCGTCGAGCAGCTGCTCAACGACGAGCGCGAAGTGGAGCGCGAGAAGTCGTTCTGGTCCGCGCGCCACGAGGCGCTCGAGCTCTCGCTACGCCGTCGCGACGGCGCCGGTGCGTTGCTCGACCCGACGACCGGGGTGGGCGGCGTTGTCGGCAGCGTCGCGAGCCTGCTCGACGTAGCGCCCGGTTACGAGACGGCTATCGCTGCCGCGCTCGGCACGACAGCCGACGCCGTGGCCGTCGAGGACTTCGACGCCGCGACGCGCGCAATCGCCAAACTCAAATCCGCCGAGGCGGGCCGGGCGAGCCTGCTGATCGGCGGCGCCGACTACGCGGAGGAGCCGGCCTGGCCGGCGTTGCCGGACGGCGTCCAGTGGGCCATCGACCTCGTCGGTTCGCCCGCAGCACTCCGCCCGGCGGTCGCGACCGTCCTTCGCCGGGTTGCGGTCGTCGACGACCTCCCGGCGGCGCGGGAGCTCGTCGAGCGCGAGCCCGGCGTGACCGCGGTGACGCGCGACGGCGACGTGCTCGCCGCGAGCACCGCGGTTGGCGGCGGGGCGTCCGCACCGTCGACCCTCGAGGTGCAGGCCGCGCTCGACGAGGCGGCGACGCGGTCCAACGAGGCGACGATGCGCGGCGAGCGGCTGCGCTTCGCGCTCGTCGCCGCGCGCACCGAGCTCGACCAGCTGCAAGTCGATGTCGACGAGGTGCTCGGCTCGCTGCATGAGTCCGATGCGAAGCTTGCTGCGGTCGCCGAGGAGCTCGCGCGACATGGCTCGCACGAGCGCTCCGCGCGCGAGGAGGCCGAACGTCTCGCGGCCGCACGCGCCGAGGCGGAGGCCGCGCGCGACGAGGACCTCGCCGGCTTGACCGCGCTGGAGCAGCGCCTCGCCGAGGCCGAGGCCGCGCCCCTCGACCTCGAGCCGTCGACAGAATCGCGCGACCGTGCCGCCGCGGAGCTGGCGGCCGCGCGGTCGGCGGAACTCGACGTGCGGCTGGCAACCGTCGCGGCGGAGGAGCGGGCACGAGCGCTGGCGGCGCGCGCGGAGTCGCTGGAGCACGCCGCCGACGCGGAACGCAGTGCACGCGAGCGGCTCGTCGTCGTTCGCGAAACGCGACGGCTCGGCGCGGCGGTTGCGGCCGACGTTGCCCGGGTCGCGGGTGCGGCCCTCGACGCGGTGGACCGCGCGCTGTTGCGGGCCAGCGCCGAGCGCGATCGCCTCGCCTACACCCGCGAGACTCACGAGCGCGACGCGGCGGAGCTGCGTGGCCTGCGCCGCGAGCTCTCGGCTGAGGTCGAGTCGCTGACCAACGTCGCACATCGCGACGAGCTCGCTCGTGCCGAGCAGCAGATGCGCATCGAGGCGCTCGAGGTGAAGGCCGTCGAGGACTACGGCGTGGGGCTGGACGTGCTCACGGCCGAATACGCACCGACCGTGTTGGTGCCCCCCGCGCCGGACGCGCCCGAGGGCGCCGAGCCGACGGCGTATGACCGCGCGGCGGTCGAGAAGCGCGCGGCTGCGGCCGACCGCCAGCTCGCGTTGCTCGGCCGCGTCAACCCGCTTGCGCTGGAGGAGTTCTCCGCGCTCGAGGAGCGGCACGCGTTCCTCGCGTCGCAGCTCGAGGACCTCAAGGCGACGCGCCGCGACCTGCTCACCGTCGTACGCGAGGTCGACGACCGGATGCGTCAGGTCTTCCTCGACGCGTTCCACGACACCGCGCGCGAGTTCGAGCACGTCTTCGCGACGCTGTTCCCCGGCGGCGAAGGCCGGCTCGTGCTCACCGATCCCGACGACCCGCTCACGACCGGCGTAGAGGTCGAGGCGCGCCCACCCGGGAAGCGCATCAAGCGGTTGTCGCTGTTGTCGGGTGGCGAGCGGTCGCTGACCGCGATCGCGTTGCTGGTGGCGATCTTCCGAGCGCGGCCCTCGCCGTTCTACATCCTCGACGAGATCGAGGCCGCGCTCGACGACCGCAACCTCAGCCGGTTGCTCGACCTCCTGACCGAGCTGCGCGCGGCGTCGCAGCTCATCGTCATCACGCACCAGAAGCGCACGATGGAAATCGCCGACTCGCTCTACGGCGTTTCCATGCGCGGCGACGGGATATCGGCGGTGATATCCCAGCGGTTGCGCGAGCGTGAGGACGTCGGTGCTTGAGCTGATCATCGCGATCGCCGTCGTCGCGGTATTGCTCGTTGTCGGGCTGACGACGACGCTCACCCGCCGCCGGCACCGGGCGCCGCCGCCGACGCCGCAGTCGCGCGCGACCGACGTCGTCGAGGCGCCGCCCCAAACTCCGCCGACGCTCGCTCCCCGTCACCCCGGCACGCCCCCGACCGTCCCGTGGCGCCCTCCGGTCGAGGTCGCGCCGCCAGCGCCGACTGAGGTTCCACCCGCAGCCCCGCCGGTACCCGCATCGGTCGCCGCGCCCGTACCCGAGCTCGAGCTTCCCGCCCCGACGGCCGGCCGGTTGCTGCGACTGCGCTCCCGTCTCGCCCGGTCGCAGTCGACGCTGGGTCGCGGGCTGCTCGCGGTGCTGTCACGCGACACCCTCGACGACGACGTGTGGGACGAGGTCGAGGAGACGCTGCTCGGCGCGGACGTCGGCGTCGCCGCGACGCTGGAGCTCGTCGCGTCGCTGAAGACCAAGGTGAAGGTGCTCGGCGCGCGTACGCCGGATGCGCTGCGGTCGCTGCTCCGTGCCGAGCTTGTTGCCGCGATCGGTTCCGGCGATCGCACGCTGCGCACGCTCCCGCACGCCGGCCGGCCGGCCGTCGTACTCGTCGTCGGTGTTAACGGCACCGGCAAGACGACGACGTGCGGCAAGCTCGCCCGCGTGCTGATCGCGGACGGACGATCCGTCGTGCTGGGTGCCGCGGACACGTTTCGCGCGGCCGCCGTCGACCAGCTCGCGACGTGGGCCGGTCGGGTCGGCGCGGACGTCGTGCGCGGTCCGGAAGGTGGCGATCCGGCAGCGGTCGCGTTCGACGCGGTCAAGACCGGCGTCGAGCGTCGGGCAGACACCGTCGTGATCGACACCGCGGGTCGGCTGCACACGAAGACCGGCCTGATGGACGAACTCGCCAAGGTCAAGCGGGTCGTCGAGAAGCTGGGCTCGATCGACGAGGTGTTGCTGGTCCTCGACGCGACGACCGGGCAGAACGGTGTGGTGCAGGCAAAGCAGTTCGCGGGCGCGGTCGAGGTGACCGGGATCGTGCTGACGAAGCTCGACGGCACCGCGAAGGGCGGCATCGTCGTAGCGGTGCAGCGCGAGCTCGGCATCCCTGTCAAGCTCGTCGGCCTTGGCGAAGGACCCGACGACCTCGCGCCGTTCGAGCCAGAGGCGTTCGTCGACGCGCTGCTCGCGGACGACCTCGCCGCTGCCTGACCCGCGGGCGCTCTGCTAGCCCGGCTGCAGGCACCGCTCACCTACCCGAATCGACATCAAGAGGCCCCTGGCGGGCGCTTTGGTGTCGATTCGAGTGAGCAGGTCGCGGGCGCCGCTTCGCGCGCGCAGGTTCGCGGGCGGTGCCGCGCGCCGGCCCGCTCGGTTACCCTCGGGGCCGCCGCCGCCCTCCATCCCGAAGGTCTGACTCCGCTCGTGTTCGACACGCTGTCTGACCGCCTCGACGGCGTCTTCTCGAAGCTGCGCGGCAAGGGCCGGCTCTCCGACGCCGACATCGACGCGACCGCGCGGGAGATCCGCATCGCGCTGCTCGAGGCGGACGTCGCGCTGCCTGTCGTCAAGACGTTCATTGCCGCGGTGAAGGAGCGCGCCCGCGGCGCGGAGGTGAGCGGCAGCCTCAACCCGGCGCAGCAGGTCATCAAGATCGTCAACGAGGAGCTCGTCGCGATCCTCGGCGGCGACACGCGGCTGTTGCGCTACGCGAAGACGCCGCCGACCGTGGTGATGCTTGCCGGCCTGCAGGGCGCCGGCAAGACGACGCTCGCCGGCAAGCTCGGCAAGTGGCTGCGGGCAAAGGGGCACGCGCCGCTGCTGGTCGCGGCGGACCTGCAGCGACCGAACGCCGTACAGCAGCTGGAAGTGGTCGGACGTCAGGCGGGCGTCGACGTCTACGCGCCCGAGCCGGGCAGTGGTGTCGGCGATCCCATCCGTGTTGCGCGCGACTCGATCGACCATGCCCGCCGGCTCAACCACGACATCGTCGTTGTCGACACTGCTGGGCGACTCGGCATCGACGCCGAGATGATGGCGCAGGCGGCGGCGATCCGTGACGCCGTTACGCCGGACGAGGTGCTGTTCGTCGTCGACGCGATGATCGGCCAGGACGCGGTGACCACCGCCCGCGCGTTCGAAGACGGCGTCGGGTTCGACGGCGTCGTGCTGACGAAGCTCGACGGCGACGCGCGCGGTGGCGCCGCGCTGTCGATCGCGCAGGTGTGCGGGCGCCCGATCATGTTCGCGTCCACCGGGGAGAAGCTCACCGACTTCGACGTCTTCCATCCCGAGCGCATGGCGAGCCGGATCCTCGGCATGGGCGATGTGCTGACGCTCATCGAGCAGGCGGAGCAGAGCTTCGATGCCGGCGAGGCCGAGAAGATGGCGGCCAAGCTCGCGGGCGGGGCGGACTTCGACCTCGAGGACTTCCTCGACCAGATGATGGCCGTCAAGAAGATGGGACCGATCGGCAACGTGCTCGGCATGCTGCCGGGCATGGGCAAGCAGCTCAAGGAGCTGCAGGCGCAGGTCGACGATCGCGACCTCGACCGCATCGCGGCGATCATCCGCTCGATGACCCCGGTCGAGCGCAGGGACCCGAAGGTCATCAACGGGTCGCGGCGCGCGCGCATCGCGATGGGGTCCGGGGTATCGGTTCAAGAGGTCAACCAGCTCGTCGACCGCTTCTTCGAGGCCCGCAAGATGATCCGGTCGCTGACTGGTGGCGCCGGGCTGCCGGGCGGCCGCGCGCGGAAGGCCAAGGCGGCGAAGAAGGCGAAATCGGGCAAGAAGCGCACGACCGCGACGGGGCCTGCGAACCGCCGCGGCACGCCGTAGCCCGAAACCGTCTGGCAGACTGAAGGCCGGCTCGTTTCCATCGTCCATGCACAGGAGACACTCAGCTCGTGGCAACGAAGATTCGTTTGATGCGCCTCGGCAAGATGCGCGACCCCTACTACCGCGTCGTCGTGAGCGACAGCCGCACAAAGCGCGACGGGCGCGCGATCGAGACGATCGGCAAGTACCACCCGAAGGAAGAGCCGTCGTTCATCGACATCGATGGTGACCGGGCGCTGCACTGGCTGCGCGTCGGCGCGCAGCCGACCGAGGCGGTCGAGGCGCTGCTCAAGGTCACCGGCACCTGGCAGCAGTTCAAGGGCGAGCCCGCGCCGGAGCCCATGAAGACCGCCGCCCCGAAAGCCGACCGCAAGGCCATCTTCGAGGCCGCGCACAAGGCGGCGGCTGCCGAGCAGGCCGAGGAGGAGCGGCCGCGCGCGCGCTCCGCACGGCCCGCGAAGGCCGTCGCTCCGGCGACGACTGCGGACGCCGTGCCTGCTGCCGAGGACGTGGCGGCGGCCGAGGAGGCCGTCCCCGCCGCGGACGACACAGCGACGCCTACGACGGACGCCGAGCCGACGCCATCGCGCGAGGCCAAGCGTGGCGGAGCCCCGGCCGACGCCGTCGAGCCGCGCGAGTCCGACGCCGTAGCAGCGCAGGACGCGAGTGCCGGCGAGGGCGACAGCTAGGTGCTCGACGCCGCACTCGAGCACCTCGTCAAGGGCATCGTCGAACACCCCGACGACGTGCACGTCGACGTCCGTTCGGGTCGGCACGGCTCGACACTCGCCCTGCATGTGCACCCCGACGACTTGGGCAAGGTCATCGGCCGGAACGGTCGTACGGCGAAGGCATTGCGCACCGTGATGGCGAGCGTGGGCGGCCGCGGCACTCGCGTCGACGTGGTGGACACCGACGAGATCGGTTAGTCCGTGGAGCTCGTCGTCGGGCGGATCGGCCGCGCGCACGGCGTTCGCGGCGAGGTAAGCGTCGACGTTCGCACCGACGACGTCGAGCGGCGCTACGCCGAGGGCTCCGTCCTCGGGCGTGCGGACGGCGAACCGCTCACGGTCGTGCGTGCGCGCTGGCACTCGGGGCGGATGCTCGTGCAGTTCGCCGGCATCGAGGACCGCGAGTCGGCGCAGGCCCTGCGCGGCACGCTGCTCGTGGTCGACTCCGCGACCGCCGGCGAGCCGCCGGAGGGCGAGTGGTGGGACCACGACATCGTGGGGCTCGACGCGGTGCTCGGCGACGACCGGGTCCTCGGGATCGTCACCGAAGTCGTGCATCTCCCGGGGGGCGATCTGCTCGCGGTTCGCGCGGCGGATGGCGCCGAGGTGCTCATCCCCTTTGCGACGGACATCGTCCCCGAGGTCGATGTCGCCGGTGGCCGAGTCGTCGTGACGCCACCCGACGGGCTGCTCACCCTGGACCAAGCACCGAGCGCACCGTGATGCGAATCGACGTCGTCACGATCTTCCCGGACTACTTCGCGCCGCTCGACCTCGCGTTGCTCGGCAAGGCCCGCGAGCGTGATCTCGTCGACGTGCGCGTCCACGACCTGCGGGAGCACACCGACGACGTGCACCGCAGCGTCGACGACACGCCCTTCGGCGGCGGCCCCGGGATGGTCATGGGTCCGGACCCGTGGTTCCGGGCGCTCGAGTCAGTCCGCGCCTCCGGCCCAGGGCCGGACGGCGCCGCACGGCCGCGCACCGTCTTTCTCACACCCGCGGGCCGGCGCCTCGACCAACCGCTGGTCACCGAGCTCGCGGGCGACCCGTGGCTCACCGTCGCGTGCGGCCGCTACGAGGGCATCGACCAGCGCGTGCTCGACGAGTGGGCCGACGACGAGGTCTCCATCGGCGACTACGTCCTCGCGGGCGGCGAAGCGGCCGCACTCGTCCTCATCGAGGCCGTCACCCGCATGTTGCCCGGCGTCGTCGGCAACGCCGCGTCGGTGCGCGACGACTCGTTCAGCGCTGGCCTGCTCGAGGCACCGGCGTACACCCGGCCGGCGGTCTACCGCGGGCGCGGGGTGCCCGACGTGCTGCTCTCGGGCGACCACGCCGCGATCGCCCGCTGGCGCCGCGACGAGGCGGTTCGTCGTACGGCGGAGCGTCGCCCTGATCTCGAAGCCGCCGCCGAACACCCGGCCGGGGAAACGGGCGGCCCGCGGGCTGTGGCAGACTAGAGCCGAACGTTCGCGCGCCAGCTGGTGCGCCGTACTCTCACCTCGACCCCGCGCGGTTGCCGCGCGCTTGCCGAAAGCGATCCGACGATGCACACCCTCGACGAGCTCGACGCCGCCAGCCTGCGCAGCGACATTCCCGAGTTCCGGCCGGGCGACACCGTCAAGGTGCACGTCCGC
>JBHELW010000085.1:0-3568 GCA_046262915.1 Mycobacteriales bacterium
TCGGACGACCGCCGCTCGGACGACCGCCGCGACCGTAACCGCGACCGTGGAAACGGCACCCAGAGCACCGGCCCGGGCCAGCGGATCCGCGAGATCGTCGGCCCCTGAGCCCTGCGCGCCAGGGGCCAGCACGCGCCGGACGCCCGAACGGAGCCTCCGAGCCTCCCGGCTGAGCACGGGATGGCCCACTACGCTGGCCGGAGCAGACCCCGGACGTAGGAGGGCACCCGTGGCCGAGAAGTACGAGGGCTACTGCGTGAAGTGCAAGGAGAAGCGCGAGTTCGACGGTGAAGTGACCGAGACCGAGAACGGCCGCCGCATGGCCAAGGGCACGTGCCCGGTGTGCGGCACGAAGATGAACCGGATCCTGGGCAAGGCCTGACCCACCCCTGTAGTCCGGCCGCCCGGCCGGACTGAACGCGACACAGCGGCGTGCCCCCTCGCGGGTGCGCCGCTGTGGCATGCCTGGGCGCCGCTGTGGATAGCCGCTACGGCGGGAGCGCGCGGCGTGTCACGCTCGGTGGCGCGCCCGTGCCGGCCGCTCCGGTGCGCCGGCGCTTTCGGTTCCTGACAGTCAGACACCTGCGAGGCCGCCATGCGTCCTGTGCTCAAGCCCGCCCTACGCCGCCTGTGGCGCGACGCGACGACGGTGCAGCTGGGCGTCGACCCGCAGCGGGCCGTCGTACTGCACGGGGTCTCCCCGGCGGTCGGCGAGCTGCTCGACCTGCTGGACGGCACGCGCGACGCCGCGGCGGTGCTACTCGAGGCGGACGCCCGGGGCGTCGACCCGGACGACGCGGCGCAGCTGCTCGCGCTGCTCACAGACCTCGGCGCGCTCGACGACGGCGAGCTGGCCGCGGGCGAGGGCACCGCGCGGGCCGACGGTGAGCGGCTCGCGCCGGACCTCGCCGCGCTGAGCCTGCTCTGCCGCGCGCCGGGCGCGGCGGCCGACGTGCTCGCGCGGCGGGCGCTGACCGCCGTGTGCGTCGTCGGTGCCGGACGGGTCGGCGCGGCGTGCGGCGCGCTGCTGGCTGCCGCCGGTGTCGGCCAGGTGGCGTTCATGGACGAGGCGACGGTGACCGCGGCTGACGTCGCGCCGGGCGGAGTGACGTTCGCCGATCGTGGGCGGCCGCGCGCGGCGGCCGCGGCCGCCTGCGTGCTGAGCGACGGCGCCGCACACGCCGTGGTGGCGGGTAGCGACCCCGCCGCCTACGCGGCGTACGACCTCCTCGTCGTCACGGATGCGCACGAGCCCGCGGCAGCCGCGGCGGCGACCGCGGCGACCGCAGCGGGCACGCCGTACCTCCTCGCGGGGATCCGCGAGACGACCGGGGTGATCGGCCCGCTCGTCGTGCCCGGCGTGAGCTCGTGTCCGCGCTGCCACGACCTGTGGCGTGTCGAGCGCGACCCCGGGTGGCCGCTCGTCGCGGCGCAGCTCGCCAGTGGCGCGCGCGCGCCCGCGCCAGGGGACGTCGTGCTCGCCGCCGCGGTGGCGGCCTTGGCCGCCGGCCAGGCGCTGGCCTTCCTCGCCGGGCCCGCGCCCGCCCGCTGCCTCGACGCGACGCTGGAGCTGACCACGCCCGACTGGCGGCTGCGCCGGCGCGCCTGGCGCGCGCACGCGGAGTGCGACTGCCGTGCGACCACCGGCATGCCTGCCGCCTGAGGCTGGCGTCCGTTTGCGGGTCTCCCGCGGCGCCCCCGCAGCACCCCCGGAAACCCGTGCCACCAGTCACAGCGCCGCGACTATTGAACAAGTCGCTCCTTTTCGCTGTGCGTCTTTCGATTTCGCACACCAGCGAAAGCCCCAATAGCTCGGCCCGCATGCGAACGCGCCGCCGGCTCTCGCCGTAGCGCCGCTCAAGGCGGACAATCCGGGGATGGGCGACGGGCTGCGGACGGGCGCGCTGGCCCGGGGGGCGAAGCTGGCGGGCCTGCCGCTCGGGCTCGCCGGGCGCGCGACGCTTGGTCTCGGCCGGCGGCTCGGCGGGCGGCCGGCGGAGATCGTCGCGACCGAGCTGCAGCAGCGCACGGCGCAGCAGATCTTCCGCGTGCTCGGCGAGCTCAAGGGCGGGGCGATGAAGCTCGGCCAGGCGATGAGCATCTTCGAGGCGGCGCTGCCCGAGGACCTCGCGCGGCCCTACCGCGGTGCGCTGACGAAGTTGCAGGAAGCGGCGCCGCCGCTGCCCGGGCGGGTGGTGCACGACGTGCTCGCGAAGGAGTTCGGGCCGCGGTGGCGCGCGCGCTTCCAGTCCTTCGACGACCGACCGTCGGCCGCGGCGAGCATCGGGCAGGTGCACCGCGCCGTGTGGCGCGACGGTCGAACGGTCGCGGTGAAGGTGCAGTACCCAGGCGCGGGACCAGCGCTGCTTTCCGACCTCAACCAGCTGGGCCGGGTCGCACGGCTCTTCTCCGTGTTGGCGCCTGGTCTTGACGTCAAGCCGCTCATCGTGGAGCTGAAGGCGCGGCTGTCGGAGGAGCTCGACTATCGGCTGGAGGCCGAGTCGCAGGAAGCGTTCGCGACGGCGTACGACGGAGACGCGGACGTGGTCGTCCCGCACGTTGTGGACTTCAGCGAGCGCGTCCTGGTCTCGGAGTGGCTCGACGGCACGCCACTGTCGGCGATCATCGACAGCGGCTCGCCGGCCGACCGCGACCGCGCCGGGCAGCTCTTCGCGCGGTTTCTGTTTTCGTGCCCGCAGCGGGTCGGGCTGCTGCACGCGGACCCGCACCCGGGCAACTACCGGCTGCTTCCGGACGGGCGCCTCGGTGTACTCGACTTCGGTGCGGTCGCGCGGCTGCCCGGTGGCCTGCCCGAGGTGGTCGGGACGCTGGCGCGGCTCGCTTTGGCGAGCGACCCGGACGCCGTACTCGCCGGGCTGCGCGCGGAGGGCTTCGTACGGCCGACGATCGACGTCGACGCGGAAGCGGTCTACGACTACGTGCGGCCGATGCTCGAGCCGCTCGCGGCGGAGTCGTTCACGTTCTCGCGGGGCTGGCTGCGCACCCAGGCCGCGCGCGTCGCCGACCCACGCTCCCCCGCCGCGCAGCTCGGCCGCCAGCTCAACCTGCCACCGACCTACCTGCTCATGCACCGCGTGACGATGGGCGCGGTCGGCGTGCTCTGCCAGCTCGGTACGTCGGGCAACTTCCGCGCCGAGGCCGAGCGCTGGGCCCCCGGCTTCGCTGAGCCCGAAGGGGCATCCGTCGCGGAACTGAAGCCGACGTCGCGCTCACGCGCCCGCCCGGGCGCCCGCCGTACGGGCACCGGCGGCAAGATCGCGACCTGAACGTGATCTTGCGGGCTTTTGTCGCGGCGCGCTGCGCAGCGATCCGCACGGTTGCGGTGGTTTTGGGGGTCGTCTGCGTCGTCTCGACTGCGTGCACGAGTTCACGGCGCCCCGGCGCGACTGAATCTGCGGCACCGACCACGTCCGCCGCGGCGACACCATCTCAACTGCAGACTCCACCGACCGCACCGTCCCCTTGGGAGCCATCGCCGTACTTAGAGCCGACGGAGATGCACTCGCTCACTGCGCCGCTAGGACCCGTGACAGTCGGCGCCGCCGAC